>DUZD01000044.1 GCA_013349695.1 Rhodospirillaceae bacterium | reverse complement strand
TCGGCGGGCAGCAGGAGGGCGCGGCCGTCACGTTCGAGACGCCAACCACGGAAGAGACGCCGAAGGGGGGGCGGGCCGATGTCAAGGCCCTTTCCGGTTTTGAGTTCTGGAATTTCCTCATTGTCGACGACGCCGACCATGTTGGCCTCGATGCGCAAATAAGGACCATTTTGCGTTCGGCCGGCGCGCAAACGATCCACGAGGCGCGAGACGGCGGCCAGGCCTTGAAAATGCTCGAACGGATTCGTTTCGACGCGATTATCTGTCCCTGCAACACGGCGCCAATGGATGGGTTGGAGCTCGTGCGGCGGATCCGCGCCGGCACGGATTCCGAGACCCCCCCTTCCACGGCCGTTGTCATGCCCGTGAACCCCGGCGACCTCGACCGGTTTCCCGAGGCCCGCGAGCAAGGGAATATCGGATTCATCGAGAGGCCGGTCTCGGGCGAAATCCTCTTGGCATGCGTCCGCAAGGTTCTCGGCGGGCAGCAGGAGGGCGCGGCCGTCACGTTCGAGACGCCAACCACGGAAGAGACGCCGAAGGGGGGGCGGACCGACGCCAAGTTCCTTTCCGGTTTTGAATTCTGGAAATTCCTCATTGTCGACGACGCCGACCGTGTTGGCCTCGCCCTGCAAATAGGGACCATTTTGCGTTCGGCCGGCGCGCAAGCGATCGAAGAAGCGCCAGACGGCGCCCAGGCTTCGAAGATGCTCGAGCAGACTCCCTTCGACGTGATCATCTGTCCCTGGAACATGGCGCCCATGGATGGGTTGGAGTTCGTGCGGCGGATCCGCGCCGGCGAAGAGGCCGAGACCCCTTCCTCCATCCCCATCATCATGATCACCGGCAGCGTTGATTTTAACCGTGTTCCGGAAGCTCGCAAGGAAGGAGCCATCGGTTTTGTCGCCAAGCCGATCGAAGGCGAATCCCTCATCTCGCGTATCCGCAAGGTTTTCGAGCAACAACGGGACGCCCAGCGTCCCTCGGAGGCCGAGCGCCCGCTCCTGATCCGTCAATGGGCGTCCCCGGACAGCAGCGGCGGCCGAAAGCGGGAATCCGCCGCTGATGCCGGTGATGGCGAATTCCTGGCACCGGAAACGGTGGAATCCTCCCCGGCGGACGCCACTCCGGACCAAGCCCCTGTCCCTGGCGAGGAGGGACCGGCGGCCGTGACCGCCCCGAAAGACGCGTCCTTGCCGCCGCAAGAAACTCCGCTGATAGCCGAAGATCGAACAGAGCCGCGGGAGGCTCGTGAACCGGTCCCGCCAGGACCGCCCGGAGAGACCAGGGTCTTGGCCAAGAAATCGCCCCGTGAAAGGACCGACCCGGAGCCCATGCCCGCGTCCGTCCCGCCGTCTTCCTTGTTTCAGTCCTCCACCTCCAAGGAAAGAGGCGACGTTTTCGGCGCCGAAAAGCCCGCTCCGACACCGAAGGAGGCGGGAAATGTTGTTTTTTTGCCTTGGGGAACCGGGCGCATGCCGTCCAACTTCGCGCCTCCATCCGCGCGGGCGAACGGCGCACCGGGCGCCGACACGGCCGCGCCGGACGCGCAGCAAGCACCGCCGCCGCCTCCCGCGCCACCAGCCGCGCCGGCCGCGCAAGCACCGCCGCCTCCCGAGCCACAGGCCGTGCCGGCCGCGCAAGCGCCGCCGCCTCCCGAGCCACAGGCCCCGCCGGCCGCGCAAGCGCCGCCGCCTCCCGTACCGCCCGCCGCGCCGGCCGCGCAAGCGCCGCCGCCTCCCGCGCCGCCAGCCGTGCCCTTAACGAATGGCCTGATCCCTTCCGGCCCGGCTCCGTCACCCGCGGAACTGGCGAAGAAAAGCGCCGTCACCCAGGAGACTCTCCTGGCCGCATTGTTGAAGCCATCCAAATAGCCGATAGTCAGCCGAGGCCAGGCGGAAGCGGCTGGAGGAGCAACGTCGTTTTTCAACACATAGCGTAGGGAGGAGACACGGAGATCACAGAGAATTGACGGAATTGGCGCCCGATAACTGAATTTGGCCCCGCCCCTTCACAAGCTTCGCGGCCGCCGGTAGCATGGTTCGGAGAATATTGCGAGGAATACGCCCATGCCCTGCAAGTTCCACCGCGAACGGCCGTGGCCTTTTGAGAACCTCGGTCCCGGCTGCCAGTTCGAGGGCGAGACCGATTTCTTCGGGTTCGCGGACAAATCCTGGTGCCGCTTCCACCTGCCCATGGAAGACGATGAAGGCAACAGGAGCGAAAAGGCGGATTGGGGCGAAAATGAAGTCACGCGCTTCAACGCATCCGTCCTCGCCTTCATCGACGAGGCGCGCGGGGACAAAAAAACCGCCGACCTGACGGGCGTGGCCTTTCCGGTAAACGTATCCTTCGCCGGTTTCACGAAGGACAAGCCGTTTCCCAGGGTATGTTTCATAAAAGCCGCGTTCAGCGGCGGCGCCAACTTCGGCGAGGCCGCGTTCAGCGGCGCCGCCGACTTCAGCGAGGCCGCGTTCAGCCGCGGCGCCAACTTCGGCGAGGCCGCGTTCAGCGGCGCCGCCGACTTCAGCGAGGCCGCGTTCAGCGGCAACGCCAACTTCGGCAAGGCCGCGTTCAGCCGCGCCGCCAACTTCGTCAAGGGCGCGTTCAGCGGCAACGCCTACTTCCGCGAGGCCGCGTTCAGCGGCAACGCCTACTTCTGCGAGGCCGCGTTCAGCCGCGGCGCCAACTTCGGCGAGGCCGCGTTCAGCCGCGCCGCCAACTTCGACGAGGCCGCGTTCAGCGGCAACGCCTACTTCAGCAAGGCCGCGTTCAGCCGCGCCGCCAACTTCGGCGAGGCCACGTTCAGCGGCAACGCCAACTTCCGCGAGGCCGCGTTCAGCAGCGACGCCTACTTCAGCGGGGCCGCCGACTTCTCCGGCGGCGCGGACGAAGAGGCTCCGTCGAGGAAGTTCCGGATTGCCGATTTCGCGGACGTCGTGTTCAAAGGACGGGCCGATTTCTTCAACCGCCGGTTCCTGGATACGGCCCGCTTCACGAAGACCATCTTCCACGTCGCACCCGAATTCCACAACGCGGAACTCCGCCAGGATACCGATTTCACCGGCGCTACGTTCGAGGACACGTCAAAGGAACACGCCGCTCGGGCCTACCGGACGCTCAAGCTGGCCATGGGCAATATAGGGGCCAGGAACGAGGAGGCGATGTTCTACGCCCTCGAGCAGAAGAGCCTGCGCGACTCGATGGACAAGAGCCTGCGCAACTTGATGAGCAACAAAGGGTTTGTTTGGCTGTTAACCCTGCTTTATGAACGGACCGCCGATTACGGGCGTAGCGTCGTCCTCCCACTGGGATGGCTCGTCGGCGTCACGGTGGTGTTCTGGTTTTGCTACGCCCTTGCCGCCGCCGCGCCCGGCGCCGCCTTCGACTTCGCCATGGCGCAACTGTTCAGGCCGTTCTCGGTATGGATTCCGCTGAAAGCCGCCGGCGCCCCGGAAGCCGCCGTCTTCGCCACACCGCCCTTATTGCTCAAGTTCCTGGCCACCTTGCAGTCGGTGATCTCGCTGGGCCTGCTTACCCTGTTCATCCTCGCCGTCCGGCGGCGCTTCCGGCTGAATTAAACAACCCGGCGACGATGAACCTTCTTTATCTTCGTGGGAAATGGGGAGGCGAGCGGGAACCGCCTATTCCTTGATCCACGCCCAGGCGGCGGCCATCTCGGCGGTGGCGAAAAAACGGGCCTCGCCCCGCATCAGAAGGTTCATAAGCTTTGCCACCAACTCCTCCCAATTTTTATCGCCGACCAGGGCCATCCGTTCGAAATGGTTCCAATGGGTCATGCCGAAGGTGAAATCGTCCCAGGCGGCGTGGGGCTCCCAGCCCTCGAAGCCCTCCAAATCGAGGAGAAGGCGGACGCGCCCGTGCCGGCCGATGATCTCCTCCAGCTTGGGCAGGAACTCCTTGTAGTCGGCGTCGGTGAGCCGTCCCGTGGCGCGGACGCCGACCATTTTCCCCTCGCTTTCGGCAAGCATTTCAAACATCGGAGTTTCTTGCGCCCGGAATCTCGATTCCAGCCTCTGATATGTGGTTCATCCGGGAACTCCGGCCGTTTTTGTCTCTCGAAGGAATAATCATTGGCTCTCCTCGGATTACTTTCTTGAGAGGCTGAACAAGGCCACTTTCCCGAGCCGGCCTACCATCGGCAAGCCACTGTCCGAGACGGCTGTCAAGGGCGGCCGTTGGCCGTCGCAAAGCGACGCATGGCGCCCTTTACCGCCGTCTCGGACAGTGGCAGGCTTAGTAAAGGACGGACACTTTTCCCGGAATTCCCGGATATGTTAGATGTGGATCGCCCGTCCGTCCACCGCCATCGCCGCCTCCTTGAGGGCCTCGTAAAGTCCCGGGTGGGCGTGGCAGGTGCGCGCCATGTCCTCGGCCGAGCCGCCGAACTCCATAACCGACACCGCCTCCTGGATAAGCTCGCCGGCGGCGGGACCGATGATGTGAACGCCCAATACCCGATCGCCGGCGGCGTCGGCCAGCACCTTGACGAAGCCGTCCGCGTCGGCGTTGACGCGGGCGCGGGAATTGGCTGAAAATGGGAACTTGCCCACATTGTAGGCGACGCCGTCCTCTTTCAGCTTCTCCTCGCCGAGGCCGACGGAGGCCACTTCCGGGTGAGTGTAGACGACGCCGGGGATGGTCTCGTAGTTGACGTGCCCGGCTTGGCCGGCCAGGATCTCGGCCACCGCCACGCCTTCGTCTTCCGCCTTGTGGGCCAGCATCGCCCCGCCGATGACGTCGCCGATGGCGAAAACGCCGGCGACGTTGGTCTGGAAATCCTCGTCCACCTTGACAAAACCGCGCTTGTCCATTTCAACGCCCAGCCTGTCCAGGCCGAGGCCGTCGGTATAGGGACGCCGGCCGATGGCGACAAGGACCAGGTCGGCTTTCAGCGTCTCCTCGGGCCCGCCGTTGACGGGTGCGACGGTCAAACTCACCCCGCTCTTCGACGGCCTAGCCGTGGTCACCTTGGTGGACAGTTTGAAGGCCATTCCCTGGCGCGAGAGAATCCGCCGCATCTGGGCGCGGACCTCGCCGTCCATGCCGGGAAGGATCCCATCGAGGAATTCGACGACCGTGACTTTCGAGCCCAGCCGCCGCCATACCGAACCCAATTCAAGCCCGATGACGCCGGCGCCGATGACCACCATGTCTTTCGGCACCTTGGCGAGCGACAGCGCGCCGGTCGAGCTGACGATGCGTTTTTCGTCGATCTTCACCCCCGCCAGGGGGGCCGTATCGGAACCGGTGGCGATAAGGATGTTCTCGGCCTTGAGAACCCGGGCCTTGCCCTTGCCCGCCTTCACGGTGACGGTGTCGGCGGCGGTGACGGCGCCGGCGCCGTCGACGCGGCTCACTTTGTTCTTCTTGAGCAGAAACTCGATGCCCTTGGTAAGCTCGGCGACCACCTTGTCCTTGCGCGCCATCATGGCGGCCAGGTCGAGGGTGACGCTTGCCGTCTTCACCCCGTGGGCGGCGAGCTCGTGGTTTGCGGTCTGGTAATGGTGCGACGACTGCAACAACGCCTTCGACGGGATGCAGCCGACGTTAAGGCAGGTGCCGCCCAACGCGCCGCGCTTCTCCACGCAAGCGACGTTCATGCCCAGTTGCGCCGCCCGGATGGCGGCGACGTACCCCCCCGGACCGCCGCCGATGACGACGAGATCGAAGCTATCTTCGCTCATGATTCAGGTATCCAGCATGATCCGCTGGGGATCCTCGATGCATTCCTTGACGCGGACCAGGAAGGAGACCGCCTCGCGGCCGTCGACGATGCGGTGATCGTAACCGAGCGCCAGGTACATCATCGGGCGCGCCGCCAGGGAGCCGTCGGGCATGACCACCGGCCGCTGCTGGATCTTGTGCATGCCCAGGATGCCGGATTGCGGCGGATTGAGGATCGGCGTCGAAAGCAACGAGCCGAAGATGCCGCCGTTGGTGATGGTGAAGGTGCCGCCCCGCATCTCCTCGACGCCGAGCTTGCCGTCCCGCGCCCGGCGGGCGAAATCGCCGATGGTCTTCTCGATGCCGGCGAAGCTCAAAGAGTCGGCGTCGCGCACCACCGGCACCACCAGCCCTTGCGGGGTGCCGACGGCGACGCCGATGTCGTAATAGTTCTTGTAGATGATGTCGTCGCCGGCGACTTCGCCGTTGATGGCCGGGAACTCGCGGAGCGCCACCACGCAGGCCTTGACGAAAAACGACATGAAGCCAACGCGCAGGCCGTGTTTCTTCTCGAAAATTTCCTTGTAACGGGCGCGCAACGCCATGACTTCGCTCATGTCGGCCTCGTTGAAGGTGGTCAGCATCGCCGCCGTGTTCTGCGCCTCCTTGAGACGCGCCGCGATCATCCTGCGAAGCCGGGTCATGCGGACCTTTTCCTCGCGCGGGCCGGGCGGGCGCGGCGGGTACTGGGCGGCGGCGGGCGCCGGCGCCGGCGGCGCCGCGGTAGTGTCCGCCGCGCCGGTCTTGAGCGCCGCCGCCGGGGCAGTGTCCGCCGCCGGAGTTTTCGCCCCGTCCTTGTCGAAGTAGGCGAGGACGTCGCTTTTGGTTAGACGGCCGTCCTTGCCGGTGCCGGCGATGTCGGCGGCGTCGAGGTTGTGCTCGGCTAAGAGCTTCCTCACCGCCGGCGACAGCGGCTTGACGGCTTCCGGCCCAACGGGTACGGCGGCGGGCGGTGGTGGCGACGCCGGCGCCGGTGGGGTAACCTCGGCCGGTTTGGCGGCGGCTTTTTTTACCTTGCCCGCGCCGTCGCCGATGACACCGAGCAAGGCGCCCACCTCGACCTCGCTGCCTTCGGGGGCGGCGATATCGCTCAAGACGCCGGCGGCGGGCGCGTTAATCTCCAACGTCACCTTGTCGGTTTCCAACTCGACCAGCGGCTCGTCGGCGGCGACAGCCTCGCCCACCGCCTTCATCCATTTTGCCACCGTCGCCTCGGTTATCGATTCGCCCAAGGCCGGGACTTTGATTTCCGTCACCATGTTTTCCTCGCCTTCCAACCGTTTCGCCCGCAATCCGTTCACGCCGGGTTACGGCGGAAGGGTTGCGCGATGGCGTCCACCTCCGCCGTCAGCGCTTCCTCGACCAGTCTCGCCTGTTCCTCGTGATGGACCTTGGCAATCCCCGTGGCCGGCGACGCCGCCGCCTTGCGGCCGGCGAAAACAGGGCGGGAAGGGCTTTTGCCTAGTTCGTCTAGAATATTTTCGAGACGCTGATATACGAAAGTCCAACCGCCCATGTTGGCCGGCTCCTCCTGACACCACAGAACCTCGGCGGAAGGGTAGCGGGCGAGTTGCTGCAAAACGCTCTGCCGCGGCCAGGGATAAAACTGCTCGACGCGGATGAGCGCCACGTCGTCGATGCCCGCTTCCAGGCGTGCCCGCAGGAGATCGTAATAAACCTTGCCCGAACACAGCACCACGCGGCGGACCTTTTTATCGAGAACCAAGTGCCCGGTCTCCTTGATCACCCGGAGGAATAAAGTTTCCGGCCCCATCTCGCCCAGTTTCGAGACCGCCAGCTTGTGCCGCAAGAGCGATTTCGGCGCCATCACGATCAGCGGCTTGCGGAAATTGCGCCGTATCTGGCGCCTGAGAGCATGGAAGTAGTTTGCCGGAGTCGTCGGATTCACCACCTGCAGATTTTCCTCGGCGCAAAGTTGCAAGTAACGCTCGAGCCGGGCCGATGAATGCTCCGGCCCCTGGCCTTCGAAACCGTGAGGCAACAGCAGCACCAGCCCCGACATGCGCAACCATTTCGATTCGCCCGAGGCGACGAACTGATCGATGATAACCTGGGCGCCGTTGGCGAAATCGCCGAACTGGCCCTCCCACAACACCAAGGTGTTGGGAGCGGCCAGGGAATAGCCGTACTCGAAGCCCAGCACGCCGGCTTCCGAAAGAGGGCTGTCCATGACCTCGAAGGCGGTCTGATCCGGACGGATATGGCTCAACGGAAAGTAAGGTTCCTCGCTTTCCTGATCTATCAGGACGCAATGGCGTTGCGAAAAGGTGCCGCGGCCCGAATCCTGGCCCGACAGCCGGACCGGCGTCCCTTCCACCAGCAGCGTCCCGAAGGCCAGCGCCTCCGCCGTCGCCCAATCGATGGATTTGCCGCTTTCGATCATCTTTCGCTTGCCGCCGAGTTGGCGCAGGATCTTGCGGTTGGCGTGGAAGTTTTCCGGCGGGCGGGAAATGACCATGCCGACTTCTCGCAGCACTTCCATCGACACGGAGGTATCGTCTTCGCGCAGTTCCTCCTCGTCGGCGAGTTGCACCAGTCCCTTCCATTTGCCTTCCAGCCAGTCGGCCTTGTTGGGTTTGTAGGCATCGGCCGCCACGAAGTCCTTTTCCAGGCCTACCGCGAAATCGGCGACGGTCTTTTCGGCATCTTCCCCGTCGAGCACGTTTTCTCCGATCAGACGCCGGGCGTAAAGCTCGCGGGTGGTCGGGTGCTGGGCGATGGCCCTATACATGATGGGATTGGTGAACATCGGTTCGTCGGCTTCGTTATGGCCGTGGCGGCGGTAACATACCATGTCGATGATCACGTCACGGCTGAACTCATGGCGGAACTCGGCCGCTATGCGGGAGACGTGCACCACCGCCTCCGGGTCGTCGCCGTTGACGTGAAAGATGGGCGCCTGGATGCCCTTGGCGATGTCCGATGGATAAGGCGACGAGCGCGACTTGGTCGGGACGGCGGTAAAGCCGATCTGGTTGTTGACGATGAAGTGGATGGTGCCGCCCGTGCGGTAGCCGCGAAGCTGCGAAAGTTCCAGGCTTTCCGGAACCAGTCCCTGGCCGGCGAAGGCGGCGTCGCCGTGCATCAACAGGCCCATGACCAGTTTGCGGTCATCGTCGCCGCGCTGGGCTTGCTTGGCCCTGACTTTGCCCAAAACCACCGGATTGACCGCTTCCAGATGCGACGGATTGGCGGCCAGCGACAGATGGATCGAATTGCCGTCGAAAATCCGGTTGGCGGAAGTGCCGAGATGGTATTTGACGTCGCCGGAGCCCTGCACGTCGTCGGGGCTGGCGGCGACTCCCTTGAACTCCGCGAACATGGCCGCGTACGGCTTGCACATGATACTGGCGAGAACGTTGAGGCGGCCGCGGTGAGGCATCCCCAGCACCACTCCCTTGATGCCGAGCTGGCTGCTCCTTTTGAGGATTTGTTCGAGGGCCGGGATCAGGGATTCGCCGCCATCCAGGCCGAAGCGTTTGGTGCCGGTATATTTCCTGTCGAGGAAGCGCTCGAAACCATCGGCCTCGACCAGGCGCTGGTAGATGGTACGCTTGCCCCGGAAGGTGAATTGGGTCTGGTTGCGGATGCTTTCGATGCGCCGCTGAATCCAGGCCTTTTCCTCGGGCTCCTGGATGTGCATGAACTCGACGCCGATGGAACCGCAATAGGTTTCTTCGAGCACCTGGAGAATCTCGCGCAAGGTCGCCGTTTCCAGCCCCAGCACGTTGTTGATGAAAATAGGGCGGTCCAAGTCGGCCTCGGTAAACCCGTAGGTCTTGGGGTCGAGCTCGGGGTGGTGGGTTCGCCCCTCGATCCCCAGGGGATCGAAGTTGGCGATGAGATGGCCGCGGACCCGAAAGGCGCGGATCATCATCAGGGCGTTGATCGAATCCAGGGTCGCCGCCCGCGCCCGGCCGTCGCCGAAATGCGCGCTCATGGCCCTGAGGGCGGCGGCGGGAACAGCGGCCGCCGGAGGCGGCGCCATCGAGCCGTCGCCATTGCCGTCGCCGATGACGCCCGATGCGGACGGCGCCCAGCTGGCCCCGCGCAACTCGTCGTGGACGGACATTGCGTCTTCCCGCAAGCTTGAGAAGAAGGCGTTCCAACTGGCGTCCACCGAGCCGGGATCGTCCAGATACCGGGAATAAAGCTCGCCGATATAGGTGGCGTTAATCCCGCTCAGAAAAGAGTTGGGTGTCGTTGCCATGGTTGTGGCGAAAGGGCGGACCCGTTATCCGCGATTTCGCCCCCTCTCTGTTAAGAGCCTATCCGCTCATTTATATTCGCATCAACGGGCCAGCGTCCAATGTCTCTTGGCGAGTATTTATCAGCTGAGCGCCGCCAGGATGGTGGCGCCGATCTCGGCCGGCGAATCGGCGACCCAGATGCCGGCGCTTTTCAAGGCCTCGATTTTATCTCCCGCCTTGCCCTTGCCGCCGGAAATGATGGCGCCGGCATGGCCCATGCGGCGGCCCGGCGGGGCCGTCAGTCCAGCGACGAACCCGACCATCGGTTTTTTCCTCGGCGCCGATTTGACGACTTCGGCGGCTTCTTCCTCCGCCGAGCCGCCGATCTCTCCGATCATGACGATGCCTTCGGTTTTGTCGTCGGCCAAAAACATCTCGATGCAATCGACGAAGCTGGTTCCGTTGACGGGGTCGCCGCCGATGCCGATGCAGGTGGACTGGCCGAGGCCGGCGGCTGTGGTCTGGGCAACCGCTTCGTATGTGAGGGTCCCGGACCGCGATACGATGCCGACCTTGCCGCGAACATGGATATGTCCCGGCATGATGCCGATCTTGCATTCACCCGGGGTGATGATGCCGGGACAATTTGGGCCAATCAGCCTTGTGGCCGAGTCCTTGAGCGCCCTTTTGACGCGGACCATGTCGAGCACCGGTATGCCTTCGGTGATGCAGACCACCAACGGCAACCCGGCGTCGACGGCCTCCAAGATGGCGTCGGCCGCGAAAGGCGGCGGCACGAAGATCACGGAAGCATCGGCGGCGGTCTTCTCGACGGCCTCGGCGACGGTGTCGAAGACCGGCAAATCCAAATGCGTGGAGCCGCCCTTTCCCGGGGTGACGCCGCCAACCATTCGCGTCCCGTAAGCGATGGCCTGTTCGGAATGGAAGGTGCCCTGGGAGCCGGTGAAGCCCTGGCAGATGACCCTGGTCTCCGAATTGACGAGGATAGCCATCAGGCGGCCTTGCCGACCGCCTTGACGATCTTCCGGGCGGCGTCGCCCAGATCGCTGGCGGAAACGATGGGCAAGCCCGAATCGCCGAGGATCTTCTTGCCCATTTCCACATTGGTGCCTTCCAGGCGGACCACCAAAGGGACGTCGAAGCTGACCTCGCGGGCCGCCGCCACCACACCCTCGGCGATGATGTCGCAGCGCATGATGCCGCCGAAGATGTAAATGAGAATGGCTTCGACCTTGGGGTCCGAAAGGATCAGCTTGAACGCGGTGGCGACGCGCTCCTTGCTGGCGCCGCCGCCGACGTCGAGGAAGTTGGCCGGATCGCCGCCGTGCAGCTTGATGATGTCCATGGTCGCCATGGCCAGTCCGGCGCCGTTGACCATACAGCCGATATTACCGTCCAGCCTGATGTAATTGAGGTCGTGCCGGGCGGCCTCCAATTCGGCGGCATCTTCCTCGTCTTCGTCGCGAAGATCGGCGACATCCTTATGGCGGAACAGGGCGTTGTCGTCGAAGTTCATCTTGGCGTCGAGCGCCACCACGTCGCCGGCGCCGGTGATGACCAGGGGGTTGATCTCGATCAAGCTGGCGTCGAGATCGGTGAAGGCGTCGTAGATGGCCATCATGAACTTCACCGCCGCCCCCGCCTGCCGGCTTTCCAGGTTAAGGCCGAAAGCGATCTTGCGGGCATGGTAGGGAAGCATGCCGGTGGCCGGATCGATGGCCACCTTGACGATTTTTTCCGGTGTCCTGGCGGCCACTTCCTCGATTTCCATGCCGCCTTCGGTGGAAGCCATGAAGGTGATCCGGGCATTGGCGCGGTCGAGGAGGATGCCCAGATAAAGCTCGCGGGCGATGTCGCAGCCTTCCTCGATGTAAACGCGCTTGACCTCCTTGCCCTCGGGGCCGGTCTGGTGGGTGACAAGGTTCATGCCGAGGATCCGGTTGGCGGTTTCACGCACATCCTCCAACGATTCGACGACTTTGACGCCGCCCCCCTTGCCGCGCCCGCCGGCGTGAATCTGCGCCTTGACCACCCACGGGGGACCGCCCAAACCCTTGGCCACGTTCTCGGCTTCCGGCGCGGTGTAGGCGACGCCGCCTCGGGGCACGGCGACGCCGTATTTGGCCAGCAACTGTTTGGCTTGGTATTCGTGAATGTTCATCCGTTACCCTTGCCGCGCTTCGGCCGGCGTTTCCCGGCCGGCACTTTCTTGGCCGGCGCCGCCTTGGCGGCTTGGCGCTTGAGTTTCTTGACGGTAATGATCAGACCTTGCACCGCCAGCACGGATTTGTCGAAGCGAGCCTTTTCCGATCTATCCAGCTTGATCTCGACGACCCGTTCGACACCCTTGGCCCCGATGACGCAAGGAACACCGACGAAAAGATTCCTGACCCCGTATTCGCCGCGCAAGTAGGCGGCGCAGGGCAGCACCCGCTTTTTGTCCTTGAGGTAGGATTCGGCCATCCGCACGGCGGCGCTGGCCGGCGCGTAGAAGGCCGAGCCGGTTTTCAGCAGACCGACGATCTCGGCGCCGCCGTCGCGGACGCGCTGGACGATTTCGTCAAGCCGTTTCCGGGTGATCCATTTCATCTTGACCAGATCGGGGAGCGGGATGCCGGCCACCGTCGAATAGCGGACGAGCGGCACCATGGTGTCGCCGTGGCCGCCGAGCACGAAGGCGCTGACGTCCTCGACCGAAACCTTGAGCTCTTCGGCGAGGAAATAGCGGAAGCGCGCCGAATCCAACACTCCCGCCATGCCGACGACTTTGTTGTGGGGCAGGCCGGCGGCCTCGCGCAGCGCCCAGACCATGGCGTCGAGTGGATTGGTGATGCAGATGACAAAGGCGCCGGGGCAGTACTTCTTGATGCCGCCGCCGACTGCGTCCATGACCTGGGTGTTGATGGCGAGCAAGTCGTCGCGGCTCATTCCTGGCTTCCGCGCGATGCCGGCGGTGACGATGACCACGTCGGCGCCTCGAATGCCGGCGTAACTGTTGGCGCCTTTGACGGCGGCGTCGAAACCCTCGATCGGCGAGGACTGGGCCAAGTCCAGGGCCTTGCCCTGGGGAATTCCCCGGACGATGTCGAACAGCACGACGTCGCCCAATTCCTTGAGGCCGACGAGATGGGCCAGCGTACCGCCGATGTTGCCGGCGCCGACAAGAGCGATCTTGTTGCGTGCCATGGCTCTGGTCCTTCGCTCCCAAGACGGCAAAAAAAACCGCGGCGGCAACCACCGTAGCGGAAATCCTCGGTCTCGTTAGTAACGCGATTCAGCGAAGATGATCAAGTATAAAGACCCAGGGCGTCCCGTTAATGCGCTTTTCCGAGGCTGAATCGGCGGCCAAGCCGGTTGCGCGACAGCAGAACTAACGGAAATTCAACATTCAAGGCCTGACCCCCTATCACAAGGCCTGACCCCCTCTCATAGATACTATACTTACTATAGTACTATAGTGTCCCTAGATACAGAAAATTATATACTGTCCCTAGATACCCGGCTATAGTCGCCGTATGTGCCGTTTGAACGTTAGGTTATTTGGGTTGCAAACCGGTTCTCCGCATCTTATGCGGGTCCATCTAATCGTTGTTGGGCGGCACCCGAGGCATATGCACAATGAATTCCTTCTATAGGCCCTTGTCTCTCACAATCGTCGATTTCCTTGGAACACTCCTCCCGGGGGTGATATGGCTCGCGCTAGTGAGTACAGCGGTCAACTTGGCTTCGGGGAGCAACCCCGCTAGCAGTACCACACCCATGACGGCAGTTTCGAAGGCATTCCTTATTTTTAATGACGGCGGTGCGGTGCATCTGATGGGGCTTTTGGTGCTTGCATTTGTGTGCGGGATGCTCCCAAGAACCGTTGCCATGAGCTGGACGGAATTTCTAGCGAGGGGAATTGGTGGTGTCGCAAGGTTGGTGGAAAATTGGAGAATTGGCGTAAGCTCCTGATTGTAAAACATTCAGAAAGGCGGTTTGCCGCCGCCAAAAGGAGCTTACGCCATGGAACATCTTACAG
>DUZD01000043.1 GCA_013349695.1 Rhodospirillaceae bacterium | reverse complement strand
GACGGCGGTAAAGGGCGCTACGCGTCGCTTTGCGACGGCCAACGGCCGCCCTTGACAGCCGTCTCGGACAGTGGCTTGCCGATGGTAGGCCGGCTCGGGAAAGTGGCCTTATTCGTAAGCGTCGCGTGGCGACTACGTAACAAAGGATCTTGTTCACGTTCAAACTCACGGCAATCACTGTGGTTCGAAGGACCACAATGGCGTCGAAAGATTAAAAAAAACGCCGCCAATTGGGGCGGGAAGATCGGAAACCTATAAAATGTGGACTTTCGCGGCAGGTCTAATAGCGCCTGGCGTCGACGAAGATGGCGGTGATTTCCTCTTCGCCCAAGGCCTTGCATGCCTCTAGCCGATGTTTGCCGGTCACCAGGACCAACCGGCCCTTTCCCTGGCGCACCTGGATCGGCGTTTTCTGGCCGTCTTCGAGGATGCTTTCGGCGATTTCCGCGACCGTCTCGGGATTGACGCAGTCGCGGTGCTTCATGGGAATGTAAATCTCGTTGATCGATACCTTGACTTCTTCCATGGTTCACCTTCTCGGAGCCCTCTCTCGCCAAGGCAACTCGTCATCATTGATTTTTTCGCCATTACCAAGGCGGCATGAACTCCATGCCCCACGGGCCCTTGTTCGCCTGTTCGGTGGCGTTTTCCTCGGCGATGTATTTTTCCGAGAAGCGGCGGTCGGCGAGCGCCCAACCTTCCCGGACCATCAGGGCGTTCAAACCCTTGCCGTTCACATAACAGATGGCCAACAGGCGACGACGATCGTTGCCATCCATTTGCGCCGGGCAAGCATCTTAAAAACGTTACACCGTGGCGGCGAAAAGAGAAACCCCGGCGCTCGTGCATTCGACCCTGACATCTTATTCTTTGATTCGCCATAAAGAGGTTTTCACCACCAAGATTCGAAAGGCACCAAGAACTTGTTAAAACCATTTGTGCCTTGGTGTCTTTGTGGTGAAAACCCAATCGCCGGCGCAGGGAAACCTCCATGGGATTTAAGCACCCTCCATGAGGGACCCATACACCATGGAACAAGGAAAAACTGGCTCTTCGTCGTTGCAAGCGGAATTCACCTGGGTTTGCGGAGCCCGCGATTCCACCACTTTCCTCCACCCCTTCGGCAAGAAATGAATGGCCGATCATAACGCCGTCCGCGGACGGACAAACCAGTGGAACTTCACTTACAACGTCGAGGAGCCGAAAAAAAACGCCAACCGATCCGCAACCGATTTTGCCGGCGATTGACCCGCGATCGGTGCCCGAACGGACGGGCACGTTCTATCCGCGGGTGTTCCGCAATGGCCGCCGGCTTTCCGGCCGGGACGGCGGTCTACCTGGAGGCCGGCGGCCGCGCGCCGTCACCTATCCCGACGTCGACCTGAAGATGCAAAGGCGTTCGGGGAGGTGCGTTTAAACGCAGACGAACGGCGAACCATATTGAAAGCCCGTCCGGAGAGTTATTGATATTTCTCGGCGGGCGGGAACCTCATTCCGTGCAAACGGGAAATGCGCTAGGATCGGCAAGGAACGCCAATGGACGCCAGCGACGAAAAGATCGATCTTTACCCGCCGATCAAGCCTTTCGACCATGGTTATCTGGAGCTTGACGGCGGTCATCGGATGTACTGGGAGCAGTCGGGCGACGAGCAAGGCGTCCCCGTCCTCTTCCTGCACGGCGGTCCAGGCGCCGGGGGGCGCCCGGTGCATCGGCGTTTCTTCGACCCCCGGCACTACCGCATCATCATCTTCGACCAGCGCGGCGCCGGCCGTTCCAAGCCTTATGCGGAGCTTACCGCCAACACTACCCGACACCTGCTCGGCGACATGGAAAGCTTGCGCTGTCACCTGGGCGTCGAGCGCTGGCTGATTTTCGGCGGCTCTTGGGGCGTCGCCTTGGCGCTGGCTTACGGGATAGAGCAAGCCGAGCGATGTCTGGGTTTCGTTCTGCGCGGCGTTTTCCTCGGCCGCCAACGGGAAATCGACTGGTTCATGACGGGCATGGGCGCAATTTTTCCGGAAGCCTGGCGGGCTTTTTCGGATTTTCTGCCCACCGATGAACGGGGCGATTTGTTGGCAAGCTATTACCGGCGCCTGAGCGATTCCGATCCCGGGGTGCATCTTCCGGCGGCGGCGGCCTGGGGCGCCTATGAAAACGCCTGCTCGACCCTGTTGCCGAAAACGCCGGCCGGGACGGCGAGCGGCGGTTCCAACGCCGCCCTCTCCTTGGCCCGTATCGAGGCCCATTATCTCAAGCACGGTTTGTTTCTCGACGATGGCTATCTTCTCGCCAACCTGGACAAACTCCGCCATCTTCCCGGCATCATCGTCCAGGGACGTTATGACGTGATCTGTCCCATCATCAGCGCCGACGAACTGGCCCGGGCCTGGCCTCGGGCCGAGTACGTGATCGTCCCCGGCGCCGGCCATTCGGCCATGGAGCCGGAAATCCGGCGGGCCCTGGTCCGGGCCACGGAACAATTCAAAAGCCTGGTTTAGAGCATTTCAAGATTGGTCGGCGGCGGAGCGGGCTGGCGCCGATTCTTATCGACATAGACATGCTCCGATGCCACCGGCCGACCTCCCGGCTTGCCGGCGGCGCCGCAATTTCCTTGTAACTTTGCCTCTTTGCGGTAAGATGCGAGCTTCCTGGGAGGTTTTCGGAGGCGTTCTGGTGGCGGCGCATTTACAAGTGTCAATTGCGGTTGTTTTTGCCTTGGGAATGGGTTTCGCCGCCGACGTGGCACGCGCCGATGACCCGGCGCTTATCTCCTTCGGAGCCGGTGCCTATGACTTTAACAAGCGCCGGGACGAAGGCGCCGAGTTCAGATTGGAATACCGCTCCGACTACAAGGTTCCCTATATAAATTTCAAACCTTTCGCCGCCATCGCCGGGACCACGACAAGCCAATTCTTTTTCTCCGCCGGCGTCTTGTGGGACCTGTACTTCGGCAACCGCGTCGTCGTCACTCCCAGCTTCGCGCCCGGTTATTACACCGGCGGCGACGGTGGTGATGATGGCCTGGACCTGGATTATCCCCTCGAGTTCCGTTCGCAATTGGAAATCGCCTACCGCTTTGACAACCGCTCCAGGCTCGGCCTCGCCATCTCCCATTATTCCAACGCCAGCCTCGGCAACGACAATCCGGGAACGGAATCGGCGATGCTCTATTTCTCCGTCCCCATCAACACCTTTATTGGCGATTGACGGCGCGCCGGTTTCCCCGGCTGTTGAATTCGGCGCCGACGCGCCACCGTCGGGATATGCTATACACTCCTTGCCGCCGTCCGCGCCCGTAGCTCAGTAGGATAGAGCACCAGATTCCTAATCTGGGGGTCGCAGGTTCGAATCCTGCCGGGCGCGCCAATAATTTCAAGTGGTTAGTGGGATTTTACGTAACATCGGCAAAACACCGGGCAAGCCGGTTCGGGAATGATGCGGAAAGATAGGCCCCGGTATTCCTAACCTGGGGGTCGCAGGTTCGAATCCTGCCGGGCGCGCCGCTAAAGCATTTCATGATTGCTGGCGGCGATGCCGTCCGACGGGTGCGAAGGTGAGGAAAAGAGTTCAAGAAAAGGCCTGGAATGAATTCGCCCGCTGGTGCCAAAAGCGGGGCCTGAATGACATTCCGGCCAACCCCTGGACGGTCGCCGCTTACGCCAAGTGGTGCGAACCCCGGCGCCGTTTTCCGACCATCGCCAACGCCATCAAGGCCATCGCCCGGATGCATTTGCTGAGCTGTCTTCGGTCTCCGGACCGTCATCCGACGGTCAGGCGGACGCTACGCCAGATCAAGGCGCGGGCCGAGAGCAAGGGCCAGCGCGCCGATTTGTTCCGCGCCGAAGACTTCCGCCGGGGTGCCGCCGCCGGGGAGGCGCCGGGCGTCGCCCAGGCTTCGGCAAAAACCAAACCGGGATCGCCAAACCGGCGCCCGAAGCGTGCCTTGCGTTCCACTCCCAAGCTGGTGACGCGCCGTCCCGGCGGCGCCGCGTAAGTTTTGATGGCGGGGTCAGCGGAGACTCACCTGGCGGGAGACGGAGTATTCCTCGCGCCCCTTCGGCCCCTTTTCGCGGAGCAGGCGAATCTCGCCCCGGTATACGCCGGGGGGCCAGGACGCCGACTTTCTGGGTTTTCCCGCGTAGACGAAACGCCGCGCCTGGTTCTTCTTGATGATATCGCCAAAGCGCAGGAATTTTTCCCCGTTCGGGCCGGTGATGCGGAAAGTCAGTTTGTCGCCCGTTTGCACCCGGAAGATGTCCACCCAAAGCACCAGGGCCGGAGACAGGCGGGACAGCTCCTTGTCCTTGTAACGGCCGCTCCGCGCCACCTCCGGCTTGGGCGCCGCGGGGGCGAAGCCGGCGTTGTAAAGGGCGGTCGGCCGGTAGGGGAGGCTGGCCAGGACCTTGCTTTTCCACAGCGGATTGTCGCCGAAGCCACATTTCCCAGTACGTTCAAGGCCGACGAAGGGGTCGACGATCTTCTGGCCCTTGGCCACTTGTTTCATCACCTGAAAGTGGAGGTGGGGGTATTCGGTAAATCCAGAGAGGCCGACCAGGCCGATGGGCTGACCCGCCTTCACCCTGTCGCCATTCTTGACCGCGACGCTGCCTTTGCGCAGGTGGCAGTACTGGCTCAACCAGCCGCCGGGATGAAGGATTCCCACGCGGTTGCCGCATAACTTGCCTTGCAAGGCCTTGACGCCGATCTCACGCACGGATAGGTCCTCCACGCCGACGCGGACGCCGACGGCTGTTCCCGCCGCCGCCGCCAGCACCTCGACGCCCCGGCGCATGGCTCCCAGGTCGCGGATGGCGATATCGGTGCCCAAATGCCGGTTCCCCCACCGCTTGGAGCGCAAGTTGTAGGTGGTCTCGCCGCAGGTGTAATCGCGAATGCCGTCGGTGGGATCGTGATCGACATAATTGACGATCCAGCAGCTTTCGCCGGCAACGCAACCGAGCGGCATGTCCATCTTAAACGGAGTCTCCGCTTCCCCGGCGGTGGCCGGCAACGCCATGGCGAAGGCCAGGGCGGCGGCGAAACTCCAGGACGGAGGGCGGGGCCATGTCCAAGTTTTTTCGTTCATGGCATTTCATTAGCAACTCTGACCGCCTTTGCAAACAGCGCCGAAACATTGATCCCGCGTTTTTTCACTCGGCAACCGACTTTCCCGCTTTCGCGTCGTTTCCCCTTGACCCGGCTTGAAGGCGCTGACACTTATTTGCCGCCATGCGAATATTTCGCCATTTTGAAGCCCTGCCAGCGGAAGCGCGGGGCGCCGCCGCCGCCATCGGAAACTTTGACGGAGTTCATCGCGGTCATCAGGCGGTGATCGCCGAGGCCGGCCACATTGCGCGGGCGGCGGCGGTGCCGTTGGCGGTGCTCACCTTCGAGCCCCACCCGCGCGGTTTCTTCCGGCCCGACGCCGAACCCTTTCGCCTGACCCCTTTCCGGACCAAGGCCCATCACATCGAGGAGCTGGGTGTCGATTACATGATCGTGTTACACTTCGACGGTGAATTTTCCCTTCTCACGGCCGCCGATTTCATCCGTAAGGTCCTGGTCGAGGGACTCGGCGTCCATCACGTGGTTTCGGGCTACGATTTCGTTTTCGGACACCGCCGCCAGGGCGACTGCGAATTGCTTTTGCGCATGGGCCGAGAACAAGGTTTCGGTTATTCCTGCGTCAGGGCGGTCGAGAACGGCGACGGGCAGATTTATTCCTCGACCGGCGTGCGCGACTGCCTTGAAGCCGCCGATCCCCGGGCCGCCGCCCGCATGCTGGGCCGTGACTATGAAGTCGAGGGGCGCGTGGAAAAGGGTGATCAACGCGGACAAGCCATCGGTTTTCCCACCGCCAATATGCATCTCGGCGAATACATGCGCCCCGCCAACGGCGTTTACGCCGTCAGGGCCGGCATCGACAAGGGCCGCGACACGGTCTGGCTGGACGGCGCCGCCAATCTCGGACACCGCCCCACTTTCCCCACAACGGAGGTGATTTTGGAAGTGCATCTCTTCGATTTCGACGGCGATCTTTACGGCCGGCACCTGCGGGTGCGGCTGGTCGATTATTTGCGGGCCGAAAAGAAATTTGACGAGCTCGACGATTTGAAGGCACAAATCGCCACCGACTGCGCCCGCGCCCGGGACATTCTGACGGGTCAATGAAAACCACCGAGACGGGAAGAGCCCGAAAGCGATCAAATGAGCCAAGACTATAAATCGACCGTATTTCTTCCTCGCACGGATTTTCCCATGAAGGCGGGCTTGCCCAGCCTTGAGCCCGAAATCCTCAAGCGATGGGACGACATGGACCTTTACCGCCGCCAGCGCGAAGCCGGCAAGGGGCGGGAAAAGTTCATTCTTCATGACGGCCCGCCTTACGCCAACGGACATTTGCACATCGGCCACGCGTTGAACAAAATCTTGAAGGACGTGATCAATCGTTGTCGGCAAATGACCGGCAAGGATGCCATTTACGTTCCCGGCTGGGACTGTCACGGCCTGCCCATCGAGTGGAAGATCGAGGAAAAATACCGGCGGGCCAAAAAAAATAAGGACGACATCCCCATCGTCCAGTTCCGCCGGGAATGCCGCCAATTCGCCGAAAAATGGATCGACGTCCAACGCGATGAATTCAAGCGCTTGGGCATCCTCGGCGATTGGGACAATCCTTACACCACCATGACCTTCGCCGCCGAGGCGCAGATCGTCCGCGAACTCGGCAAATTTTTGATGAATGGGTCGCTCGTCAAGGGGGCCAAACCGGTCCTCTGGTCGGTGGTGGAAAAAACGGCGCTGGCCGAGGCCGAGGTCGAATACCACGACCATACCTCGACAACCATTTTCGTCCGCTTCCCCGTCGCCAAGGCGGCGATGCCGGAACTCGAAGGCGCCGCCATTGTCATCTGGACAACGACGCCGTGGACGATTCCCGGCAACCGCGCGATTGCTTACGGCGGCGCAATCGATTATGCGCTCATCAAGGTCGAACGGACCGCCGAGGGCGGCCAGGCGGCGGCGGGCCAAACATTGGTCGTTGCCGAATCGTTGCTTGCCGATATGGCCGCCGCCGCCGGGATTACCGAATATGGCGTCGTCCACCGCTGCAAGGGCGACGACCTCGCCGGCACCGTTTGCCGCCATCCCCTGCACGGCAATGGTTATGATTTCGAGGTGCCGGTTCTAGCCGCCGATTTCGTCGACACCGACACCGGCACCGGTTTCGTCCACATCGCCCCGGGCCACGGCGCCGACGACTGGGAACTGGCAACAAGGCACGGTCTGCCGGCGCCCGAAACGGTCGATGGCGACGGCCGTTTCCTTGACGAGGTGCCGTTATTCTCGGGCCTGCATGTTTTCAAGGCCGACGAGCCCGTGGTGACGGCGCTTCGCCAAGCCGGCGCCTTGCTGGCGTCGGGCCGGCTCACCCACAGCTATCCTCATTCCTGGCGTTCCAAGGCGCCGCTGATCTTTCGCAACACGCCGCAATGGTTCATCAGCATGGACAAGACGGGCCTTCGCCGGACGGCACTCGAGGCCGTCGATAAAATCCGTTTTTTTCCTCCTTCGGGGAAAAAGCGCCTGCGGGGCATGGTCGAGTCCCGGCCCGATTGGTGCGTGTCGCGCCAACGCGCCTGGGGCGTGCCGATCACCGTCTTCGTCGACAACAAAAGCGGCCAGCCGTTGCGCGATCCCAAGGTGCTGGAGCGCATCGTCGAAGCGGTCGAGGCGGAAGGGGTGGATGCCTGGTTCACGTCCGACCCGTCGCGGTTTCTCGGCCCCGAACACGCCGCCGGCGATTTCGTCCAGGTCATGGACATTCTCGACGTTTGGTTCGATTCGGGCGCCACCCACAGTTTCGTTCTGGAACCCCGTCCCGACCTCGAATGGCCGGCGGCGCTCTACCTCGAAGGAACGGACCAACACCGGGGCTGGTTTCAATCGTCGCTCTTGGAATCCTGCGGAACCCGTGGCCAGGCGCCTTACCGAGCGGTGCTGACGCACGGCTTCGTCATGGCCGAGGACGGCCAGAAGATGTCCAAGTCCCTGGGCAACGTCGTCTCGCCCCAGGAGGTGATCGGCAAGTATGGCGCCGACATCTTGCGTCTCTGGGTGGTCGGTTCGGATTATTCGGAAGATCTTCGCATCGGCCCCGATATTTTGAAACAGCAATCGGACATCTACCGGCGCTTGCGCAACACGCTGCGCTTCTTGTTGGGCAACCTGAACGGTTTCGACGAAAGCGAACGTCTGGGCGAATCCGAAATGCCGGAGTTGGAGCGCTGGGTCCTGCACCGGCTATGGGAACTGGACCGCCTGCTGCGCCGGGCCTGCGGGGACTTACAATTCCATCCCCTGTTCACCGAGCTGCACAACTTCTGCGCGGCCGACCTGTCGGCCTTTTATTTCGACATCCGCAAGGACAGTCTCTATTGCGGGCGGGCGGATTCTCCGACCCGCCGGGCGGCGCGCACGGTCCTCGATCGTCTGTTCGACCACCTGAGCGCGTGGCTGGCGCCGTTCATCTGCTTCACGGCGGAGGAAACCTGGCTTGCCCGCAACCCCGGAGCGGGCGAAAGCATTCATCTTCGTCAATTCCCGGAGGTCCCCGAGGATTGGCGCGACGATGTCCTTGCCGGCAAATGGCTGCTGATCCGGGACGTCCGCAAGGTCGTGACGGGAGCGCTCGAACTGGCCCGGGCCGACAAGAAAATCAGATCTAGCCTTCAGGCCGCGCCGGTGGTTTTCGCCGACAGCCGCTATCACGAAGTTCTCAAAGGTGTCGATTGGCCGGAAATATGCATCGCCTCCGGCGTCGAGGTGAAGGCTTTCGACAAGCATTGCGCGGATAATAATGCCGATCTCTTTTCCCTCCCGCAAGAGGTCCCCGGCGTCGCCGTCGAGGTCCGCCTCGCCGAGGGGGAAAAATGCCAGCGCTGCTGGAAAATTCTCGACGATGTGGGCGGCGATTCCGACTATCCCGAGGTCTGTGGCCGTTGCGCCGGCGCCGTTCGCCACCTGATGGCGGCAGCGAAGTGACGGCGGCGGCGAATTCGCCTATCCGGCTATGAAAGTTCACCGTCCTTTTTGGCCGGGATTGGCGGCGGCGGCGCTGGTTTTGGGGCTCGATCAGGGTACCAAATGGTGGATCCTCGAAGTCGTCATGCAGCCGCCCCGCGTCATCCCATTGACGGCTTTTTTCAATCTTGTCCTCGGCTGGAACCGGGGGGTCAGTTTCGGCCTTTTCAACTCTGATTCAGCGCTCAACCTTTGGCTTTTGCCCTTCGTCGCCTTGGCTATCGTTGTCGCCTTGCTGATCTGGCTCAGCCGAGTCGATGGGCTTTTGCTGGGCTACGCCATCGGCATGGTCATCGGCGGGGCGATTGGCAATGTCGTCGACAGACTTTTTCGAGATCAGCGGGCGGTGGCGGATTTCCTGGATCTTCACCTTGCCGGATACCACTGGCCGGCTTTCAACCTGGCGGATACCGGCATCACCGTCGGCGCCGCGATTCTGATAATAGATTCCTTGTTTATGAAGCCGGAAAAGCCTAAAAATAATCGCGGCAAGGAAAAATCGGATGTTCGATGAGCGATGATTAGGAGTCGATGGGTAATCGCCACTTTCATCGCCGCGGTCATAATCAGCGGCTGCGAGGACGCGCAAAGTGTGTTCAGCCCGCCGAAAAACTCTCCCGATGAATTCGCCGTCTATTCACGGGCGCCCTTGAGCCTGCCGCCGAATTATGCCCTGCGGCCGCCAGTCCCGGGGGCGACGCGCCCGCAAGACATCGTTCCCAGAAAAGAAGCCAAGAAAGCCATTATGGGCGAGAGCGGCGGTGGCGCCAATATACCCGGCGCGGCGGCAACTCCCAGCGCATCGGCGAATTTCGCGGCCGACAGCCCGGGAGTGATGGCGCTCTTGAGGGATGCCGGCGGGCTCGACGCCGATCCCAACATTCGCGCCGCCATCAACCAGGAAACAACCATATTCACGGATCAAGGCGCACAGTTCGCCGACAAGCTGTTGTTCTGGCACAAACAGAAAGAGAAGGGCGTCGCTCTCGATCCCGATGCCGAAGCTCGCCGCATCCGCAACGCCAAGGCCATGGGACGTCCCATCACCGACCACGATCCGCCGCCCCCGACCATCCAACGCTCAAAAGACCGCAAGCTCAAAAACAAGAGCTTCTGGGATAGGTTTTTCAAATAACCCGGGGCCGGAAAGTTTGCCGCTATCCGTTGGTTTCTCCGGGGAATTCAAAATCCCCGGAAGGGCGTTCATCGCCGCCTCTTGGCCGCCGGATCGCCGCAATCGTCCCGACCGGGCATTGCCGCGTCCCTTTCCGAGCGGTGCTCCTTTCGGCGCGGCCATCACCTTTGCGTCTTACGCATTCCCAGCAATCAATATGTTAACAGCCTTTTTTAAAGCCTTCCATCAGATTTGGGACCCGGCCTCGCGGCGAGCCGTTGGGATCGGCCTGATCACGGCGCTCGCCGTTCTCACCTGTCTTTGGGTGGCTGTCGGCTTTTTCCTGGCCGGCGTCCAGCTGTTCGAATCGTGGTGGATGGACCTTATCGCCGATCTTTTGGGTGGAGCGGCGACGGTGGTTTTGACATGGTGTATGTTTCCGGCGGTCGTCAGCGGCGTCATGGGCCTACTCCTGGACGGCATCGCCGAGGCCGTCGAAGCCCGCCACTATGCCCATTTGCCACCGGCGCCCGGCCAATCCCTGGCCGCCGTCCCGCCGGCGGCCATCCGGTTTTTTGCCGTTATGGTGTTGGTTAATCTTGGGTTGCTTTTTTTCCTCGTCTTTCCGCCTGTTTTCCCTTTTGTCTTCTACGCCGCAAACGGTTATCTTCTCGGCAGGGAATATTTTGAGCTTGTGGCCTTGCGCCGAGTCGGCGGGATGGAAGCCCTGGCCATAAGGAAGGCCCATAGGGGACGGCTTGTCGTCGCCGGTACCGTCATCGCCGTGCTGCTGACCGTGCCGGTGGTCAACCTGCTGGCTCCGATTGTCGCCACCTCCGTCATGGTTCACCTGTTCGAAGGCTGGCGGTCGAACGATCACAAGGCGGCGGCGACGTGATATGTCGTTTTGGCCGCGCCGTCGTCGAACACCGTGCCAGGAAAGGGGCGATGGATCATGTTCCAGCGAGACAAAGACAATAAGGCGGCGAGCTCGAAGCAGGAAAACGCCGATGAGGTCGCCGCGCCGCCCCTGAAGCCCTTCTCGAAAAAAGGACCCCACGCCCCCCACGAGCCGTCCATGCCGTTGGGGACCGCAACCGTTTTACGTCACGAGATTCCCCGCCGCGCCGTTGACATCCCCAGCGCCCACCGGGCAGGGAAGCAGAGCGGGCCGGACGAATCCGAGAGGCGGGAACTGCTGGTTGGGCGCGACATCTACCTCAGCGGCGATATCACCTCCTGCGACAAGTTGATGGTCGAGGGCCGGGTCGAAGCCTCCTTGTCGGACGCCCGGGTGATCGAAGTCACCCCCAGCGGCTTTTTCAAGGGCGCGGCGGAAGTGGAGGAAGCCGACATCAGCGGCCGTTTCGAGGGTGAACTCATCGCCCACGAAAAATTAATCGTCCGTTCGGGCGGCCAGGTCAGCGGCTCGATACGCTACGGAAGCATCATCATCGAATCCGGCGGCGAGATCTCCGGCGAGATGCAAACCCTGATCCAGGCCGAGAAGGCGGAAGCCAAACTCAAGGACCAGAAAAAAGGACCGCAATCATCGGAGGAAAACCTATCCTGAAACCGCCCTACGCCGGTCTTTTTTTTCCGTTTCCCGGTGGATGGAAAAGGCTGCCTTCCATGCTGGCGGGGATGACGGCGGGGATATTCCTGTTCAGTCTCGCCGCCTGCTCCGCGCCGCCTCGGATCCCCCAAGCCGCGGCCGCGCCGAAGCCGATAATAAAGACCGACATAAAAGCCCTCGACAGCAAGGAGCTGGTCAAAAGCGCCCGCCGCCCCCCCTCCTCCCCGGCCTTGACGCCAACCAGGAAGGAAAACCGTGACGAGTTCGGCGGCAAATATATTCCACGACCGAAGCAAATGGTCGGCCTCGAACGCGGCCAAGTGACGGCGTTTCTGGGCCAACCGGATTTTATCCGCAAGGACGCGCCGGCCGAGGTCTGGCAGTATCGCGGCGGCGTTTGCATCCTCGACCTTTTCCTCTATGAGGAAAAAAACGGCGATACCTACAAGGTTGCCCATTTCGAAGTCCGCGGCCGCGCCGAGGTTTCGGTCGCCCGGGAAGAGTGTTTCCAGAGCCTGCTCAAGGACCGGCGGCGAAAAACCGCCGGCTGAAAGGGGTGTTTTTTGGCCGTCATGCGCCGGTCTTGGCCTTGTAGCCGCAAAGCCCGGCGACAACGCAGGTTTCGCAAAGGGGCTTGCGGGCCTTGCAGACATGGCGGCCGTGCAGAATCAACCAATGGTGGGCGTTAAGCTTCCATTTAGCGCGAGTTTTTTGCAGCAGCCCTTCCTCCACTTCCAACGGCGTTTTTCCCGGCGCCAGGCCGGTGCGGTTGCAAAGCCGGAAAATATGGGTATCGACGGCGATGGTGGGCTCGCCGAAAGCGACGTTGAGGACCACGTTGGCTGTCTTTCGCCCGACTCCGGGCAAGGCTTCCAGGGCATCGCGGTCGCGGGGCACTCGGCCGCCGTGCTCGTCGAGCAGAATCCGGCTGAGCCCCAGCACGTTCCTGGCCTTGTTGTTATAAAGGCCGATGGTCTTGATGTAGTCCTTGAGACGTGCCTCGCCCAAAGCCAGCATTTTTTCCGGCCTATCGGCGGCCTTGAATAAAGGACCCGACGCCTTGTTGACGCCGCTGTCGGTGGCCTGCGCCGAAAGCACCACCGCCACCAGAAGGGTGTATGGGCTGTCGTAATGGAGCTCGCTTTTGGGATCGGGATTGGCGGCGGCGAGGCGGCGGTAGAATTCCTCGATCTCGGCATTTTTCATGCTGCCCACCCTATCCGCCAGACCGCCGGGAGCATTTCAAGATTGGTCGGCTGGCACCGATTCTCATCAACTAAGGGCATGCTCTGAAAAAAGCGGCGCTTTACGGGAGGTGCGTCAAAAACCGAGAACGTCGCCAAGGGTATAATACCCCGGCGGCTTGCCCTGGCTCCACAAGGCCGCCCTGACCGCCCCGCGGGCAAAGATGGCCCGCGACGAAGCCTTGTGAGTGAGCTCTATGCGTTCACCATCAGCGGCGAAAATTACCGAATGTTCGCCGACCACGTTGCCGCCCCTGAGGGTCGCGAAGCCGATGTCGCCCGCCTTCCGCGCCCCAGTATGGCCGTCGCGGACCCGTTGCGACACCTTGTCCAGATCGGCTCCGCGGCCGGCCGCCGCCTCGGCCCCCAAAGCCAGCGCCGTGCCAGATGGGGCGTCGACTTTGTGGCGATGGTGCATCTCGACGATTTCGATATCGTAATCCCGCCCCAGGATTCCGGCCACTTGCCGGGTCAGGCCCAAAAGCAGATTGATCCCGACGCTCATGTTGGCGGCCTGGATGACGACGCATTTGGCGGCGGCCTGTTCGATCGCTTGTTGGTGATCCGCCGCAAGTCCCGTGGTCCCGGTAACCAGGGCCGTGCCATGGCCGCCGGCAAGGGTGGCATGGGCAGCCGTGGCGGCGGGAGCCGTGAAGTCGATGACGGCGTCGGATATCCGGAAAAGGGCGGCGGCGGCGTCGCCGATGGTCAGTCCCGCCGGCGCCGCCCCGACCAGCGCCGCCACATCCCCGCCGATGGCGGCGCTTCCCGGTTGCTCGACGCCGCCGGCAAGCTCGCAGCCCGGCGTCGCCAGGACTTCGCCGACCACCATCCTGCCCATGCGGCCGGCGCAACCGACAATGCCGATTTTCATGGGCTTTCCCCTCGTGCTCTACTTCAATAGGCTAGACCCCATGTCCGATCTGGACGTGGGTGACCCGTCTCACTGTATGCAGGTGTCGAGGGTTGCGCCGGATGGTCCGGCGCCGATGAACGCATGCGTTCACCATGCATAG
>DUZD01000042.1 GCA_013349695.1 Rhodospirillaceae bacterium | reverse complement strand
AGGCCCTCGACGATGGCGGTCTTGCCGACGCCGGGCTCACCGATCAGCACCGGATTGTTCTTGGTCCGCCGCGAAAGCACCTGGATGGTGCGGCGGATTTCCTCGTCGCGGCCGATAACCGGGTCGATCTTGCCATCGGCGGCGGCCGCCGTCAGGTCGCGGGCGTATTTTTCCAGGGCGTCATAGCTGTCCTCGGCGCTGGCGCTGGCCGCCTTGCGGCCCTTGCGCAGGTCCTCGATGGCGCGGTTGAGGTTGCGCGGCTTGACGCCGCCATGGCTAAGCACCTTGGCGGCTGCGGTTCCGGCGGCAAGGGTAAGGGCCAGGAGAAGCCGCTCGACGGTGACGAAGCTGTCACCGGCTTGCTTGGCGATTTTTTCGGCCTGCTCGAAGAGGCGCGCCATTTCCGCCGCCAGGTGGACCTGGCCGGCGCCGGGGCCTTCCACCTTGGGCAGTTTGGCGA
This sequence comes from Rhodospirillaceae bacterium, assembly GCA_013349695.1. GTDB lineage: Bacteria > Pseudomonadota > Alphaproteobacteria > Rhodospirillales > 2-02-FULL-58-16. The sequence goes on along the minus strand of DUZD01000042.1, from coordinate 13,605 downwards.
GCTCGGCTTCGGTGCCGGCGAGCGTCTTCTTGACGTCGCCGGCGGCGGCGGCGATCAGTCCCGCGGCCAGGCCGCCGCCGTCCTCGATGAGCACCTTCAAGAGGTGGAGCGGCGTCAGTTGCTGGTGATTGGAGCGGAGCGCCAAGCTTTGCGCCGACTGCACGAAGCCGCGCGAGCGCTCGCTGTATTTTTCGAATTCCATCGATTCTCAACCCTTTTTAGCGACGGGGTTCCAAGGCTCCTTAAATCCCATAGGTTGCCAGAAAACCCTTCGATTTATAGGCCTTGTTCCCTGATATGTCTCGGAATTTCGCCGGCGCATGGGAGGGTCGTGTCCGATAGTTGAAGGGTGGGAAGCGCCGCTTCCGCCACCAGGCCGGTCGCCGCGGTTACGGCGTTCACCGCCATTTGACGGGCACTGGATAGCCTCGACCGCCAGACAAAGTTGTGGCGATAACGGCAAATCGGCAAAGTCAGGAAGAAGCTTCGGAGGTCTCGACGGATTTGATGTAGTAATTATATAGAAAGTAGCTCACGGCTCCCGCCGCCACCAGCAAGGCCAGCGGTCCCAACCCGCCCAGGCTGATTCCGAAAACTTTAGTTGCCGCGGCAGCTTTTCCAGCCGCCATCCCGGCGGTTTTCGCTCCGGCCGCTTTCGTTGCGATTATTTTCGTTGCGGTGGCTTTCGTTGCGGCAACCTTTGCAACGCCCTGCCCTCCAGTTGCTTTTACCTCGGCAATCATTTCCAGCTGCTTTGCCGCGGCTTTGATTTCAGCCGGGCTTTTTTTAGCGGCGAGCTTGGCGAGCTGTTTCAACGTGAGAGCGCCCATCGGTTACCTCCGTTAAGGTCTGTCGGTTGCTCCTTTTGCGTCCCCCTCGAACCGCCTTTGAAAGCCAGCGGATAAGAGCCGGCTCCGACGCCCCGTCGAGGGCAACGAAAAAGTCCAACCGAAGAGAAAATGTAAAACAACAAGCATCGAAAAGCTAAAGAAAAATTCTCCCGGAGGCTTATCCCCGACAGGGCTTATCCCCTTCAGTCCGGTCGGATCGACATTTTGCGTTCTTATGGCTCGTCGCGGCTTTCCTCCCCTCCGCGTCCTTGGCGTTTAATCTTAACGCAATGGACGCGGAGGGACGCGGAGGATAAAGGAGGTGCGATGAACTCCGGCGAGCCTCGTGATATTGTGGCACCGGATGCAAGGGGATAAGCCTTCTCCGGGATATCCTTTACATATCTCACATTCATGTTATATTAGATTTGTGTCATCTAAATAGAAGCCTATGAAGAAGCCCGTTAAAAACTACAACCTGAAAAACCTGAACGTCCTGATTGTCGAGAAGCTCCCGGCGATGCGTAACATGTTCGTGGGCGTGCTGCGCCAGCTCGGGGTCAAGGACATCCGTGATGCGCCGACTCCCGACAAGGGGTTCGAAATGCTTCGCGATAAGCCCGCCGACCTTATCTTTACCGATTGGGGCCCAGCTTTCGACGGAATCAAGCTTCTTTTTAAAATCCGGAAGGACCCGGACAGCCCCGACCCCTACGTGGCGGTTATCATGGTGACGGCGTGCACCGAGCTTCAAGAAGTGATCACCGCCCGCGACGCCGGCATTACCGAGTTCCTTGCCAAACCGGTTTCGGTCGAGAGCCTTTATGAAAGAATCTGTTCGGTCATCGAAAGCCACCGCGTTTTCATCAGGAGCCGCGACTTCGTCGGCCCGGACCGGCGCCGGCGGAGTATGGACTACGGGGGCTCCGAACAGCGGACGCATTCCAATATCTCCGGTTTCGACCGCCGCGTAAGGGGACGGTCCTTCTCCGGCCAGAACCGGCGATTGATGCTTTACGGACGGGAAACGGCCGTTGCCCCTAAGTGATTTATTGAAAACGCATTCATATCTTCTTCGCTGAAGAGATAGCATTTGCTACCATTCGCAAGACGGGGATTTTGGGGACAGTATATAGTTTTCCGTATAAGAAATTATATACTGTCCCTAGATTCCTCCAGCTGTCCCGGAACCGGTGAGCCACCACGGTGCAGCGAGCCATCAGATAAGGGATTACGTCCCTGCCGAAATCACGCGAGGAATTTAGGGTCTCGGCGTCGCGCGCCAGTTGTTCGAGAAGGAACGGCGTGGTGAAAACGTAAATCCCCATACTGGCGAAAGCCCGGCCGGGCTTGCCGGGGATGGACGGAGGCGTTTCCGGCTTCTCCATAAAGTTGACGATGTTGTCCCCGTCGTCGACGCCCACCACGCCGAAGGCGGTGGCGGTTTTCAATGGCACCTCGACACAGGCCACGGTGACATCGGCGCCGCGCTCGATATGGTGGGCCAGCATCATGGCATAGTTCATCTTATAGACGTGGTCGCCGGCCAGCACGATGACGTATTCGGCGCCGTGCGCGCCCATGATGTCGATGTTCTGGTAAACGGCGTCGGCGGTGCCCTGGTACCAGGAACCCTCGCCGTTGCGTTGCTGTGCCGGCCATACCTCCACGAACTCGCCCAGTTCGGAGCGCAGGAAGCCCCAGCCGCGCTGCACGTGTTGGATCAGCGTGTGGGCGTTGTATTGGGTGAGCACGCCGACGTGGCGGATGCCGGAATTGATGCAATTGGACAAGGTGAAGTCGATGATTTTGTACTCGCCGCTGAAAGGGACCGCCGGTTTGGCCTGGCGGGCGGTCAAGCGGCCAAGGCGGCTGCCGCGCCCGCCCGCCAGAACCAGCGCCAAGGTTTTCTTGAGAACCTGTTCTTGGCAGCCACGCGAGCCGCGAAAATGGTTCATTGCGACCTTCCAGGGAAGTTGGTTTTTTGAGGTCTGGACTTCCCTTCGTACGAGAAGGCCGCCTTCTCTGTGGCGAAGAAAGTCCGCAGATTCACAAAGTGATTCCTAGCCTTGTCCCAAGTATCATCGCCAAGATGCTCGGCCGGCGGTTTGACTCTGGTTTCCTTTTTGGGCGGTTTTGGACCGCCGAAACCTATCGGCCCGGCCATTCAGGTCGCCGTCCAATCGCCAAAAAAAAGAGCCGCCCGCGGGCAAGGCGGAAAAGCATCCATGGCAACCAATCCTGGGATATTCCTAGGGAAATCAACCATCTATTATCTTACAAGTAACAGTAGATATTGATATCCTATAACTATACTTATACATGTCGTTCTGGTCAAGCCCGAGAAGGGCTGGAAATTCTCTTTTTGGATGCATCGGCCGACGGGGTCCTGTCGAGGCCGGTTTCGGCCTTATATTCGTGATCTAGCCGCTTCCGACTGGCTCAACTCCCGTTTGGCCACCCGTTCGTAAATCTCCTCGAACTTCGTCAATCGTAGTCCTTGTAACTGCTCCGTCCGCCTCATCCCGCCCCCTTCCACCAGGAGGGTCCCATAAAACCGGACTGATCACGTGTTACTGACAGAAAGCTTCATATTGGCTTGAATCAAAGCGGCGTTGCTGCTACTCGACATGCTCGCAAGCCTTCATGGAATTAACGTGGCGAGCACCAGTATGAGCGATACGTCCGCGGCGTCACGCCCGCGAGCAAACGATCTCGCCCAGCCCTTTCTTCGCGGCGGTTCCCTGCCGCGCGTGGCCGCGCGCATCGAGGCGTTCTTCGTCCGCTACCGGCGCGCCATGTGGCTCGTGCACGCCGGCATGTTCGTTGTTTTCGTAACCCTGCTGTTCGGGCCCGCGCTGCTGAAGGCAACGTCCGATAACGCGGACGCATTCGGCGATTTCGCCGCCTTCGCCAATGCCGCCATCTGGAGCCTGTGGTTCCCCCTCGTCTTTCTATCCGTGATCTTCATCGGGCGCGGTTGGTGCGGTCTCCTATGCCCCATGGGCGCGGCCTCGGAATGGGCCAACAGGTTGGGGCCGCGGCTGGCCATCCCCGCATGGGTGCGGTGGCCGGGCACGCCCATCGTCAGTTTCCTCGTTGTCACCGTGTGGGCGCAGACGGCGGGCGCGCGGGACCACGCGGAAGCCATCGCCATCGTGTTCGGAAGCATACTGATCGCCGCTGTCGCCTTGGGCTTCTTCTTCGGGCGCAACAAGCGGGCGTGGTGCCGGCACATGTGCCCGATCGGGCTCCTGCTCGGGGTTTTCTCGCGCATCGGGGCGGTGGATTTTCGCGCCAAGCGCCCAAGGGCCGGCGGCGACGCATGGACCGAGAAGACCGTGTGCCCGACCATGATCGATCTCAATCGCAAGACCGAGTCCCGCCATTGCATCGAATGCTTCCGCTGCGTCAGCCCCCAGTCGAAGGCCGGGCTGTACCTGCGCCTGCGTCCGCCGGGCGAGGAGGTCGCCGCCATCCGTGAACACAACGGCAACCTCTCGGAAGTCCTGTTCCTGTTCACGGGCACCGGCGCGGCCCTCGGCGGCTTCCTGTGGCTGGTCCTGGACTCCTATCAGACCCTGAGGGCGACCCTCGGCAACTGGGCCATCGACCAGCAATGGTATTGGCTCGGCGAGCCCGGGCCCATATGGTTGATGGCGGTCTATCCGCATGAGCGCGAGGTTCTGCGCTGGTTCGACTTTTTCCTCGTCAGCGGTTACATGATGTCCTGGATGGCGATCATCACGGCGGCCCTCGCCGCCGCCACCGCCGCCGCGGCCTGGCTTGCGCGCCGCGCCGGCGGCGACGCGCCGTTTGGCCGTGGTTTCGTCGAGCTCGGCTATCAGTTCCTCCCCGTCGCCATGGTTTCTCTGTTGCTTGGCCTCGGCGGCGATCTGTTCGAGGCCCTTGGGTCTCTCGGCCTCGGCGCCGGGGTGATCAACTTTTTCAAGGGAATACTGGTTCTCGGCGCCGTCTCGTGGAGCCTGTGGCTTGGCTGGCGCTTGCTGGCGCGCCAAGGGGTGCCGGCATCGGCGCGCTGGCTTCCCTTGCTGCCCGGCGCGCTCGGCAGCCTCACCGTCGCCGCCGCGTGGTATCCGGCCGTTTTTTCAACTTAGGAGGTTATGCTAACCATGAGAACCAAGTGGACACGAAGACTCGGCCCGATCATTGCCGCGGCTTGGATCATAAGCCTGGATATGGCGGCGGCTCACGCCGGGAACTTGCCGGCGGGCGAGCCCATGGAACATGAGGGTCTTAAGGTCTGGGCAATGTATCTACAGGCCGTTGAGACGGAGGCTCCAATGGCAAGCATGGAGCAAGGCGGCGGCCACCAGGACAAAGCCGGTCACGCCAACATGACAAGCCACGAGCCCGGGGGCATTCACCTGGAGGGACGCATCCACGCCCTTGCCGGCAACCCTTATGGGTTCCGGAAAGGGGACTGGGTCCCCTACCTCGACGTCGGATACAGGCTGACAAAGAAGGGTAGCCGTTGGACAGCGTCGGGCATGCTGCGCCCGATGATGGCTTCCGACGGTCCGCACTACGGCGGCAACGTCGACCTCGACGGGCCGGGCGCCTACGAGTTGGCCCTGACCATCGCGCCGCCCTCGCCCCAGGTTTTCATGCGCCACACAGATACCGAGACCGGCGCCACCGCCTGGTGGCAACCCTTCGAGTACCGGGGCGGCTTCAAGTTCATCGGCACGGGCAAGAAGGGCGGCTATTGATGCGAGCCTGGGCGCTCAGACCGAAACCGTGTGCCGCGCCTCCACTGAACCACAAATGTCTGCTTGGTGTAGGAAAGCGGAAGAAAAATACCGGTAACCGCTGCTGAATTTAAAAAGGGATACGTCATGCAGCGTCTATTCACTATCCTTTGCCTGGGAATCGTTCTCATCGTTGTCGGCGCTTGGACTTGGAACCCTGTTCAGTCCGCCGAGGAAACGCCTGGCGTCTCATCCCATATTTCCATCGGCGGGGCGTTCACCCTCATCGATCATAACGGCAAGACCGTTACCGACGCCAATTTCCGGGGACGCTACATGCTGGTTTTCTTCGGCTATACGTTTTGTCCCGACGTTTGCCCGACGGCCTTGCAAACCATCACGGATGCCATGGACCTACTGGGTGCGAAAGCCGACAAGGTTCAGCCTGTCTTCATCAGCGTCGATCCTGAACGGGATACGCCCAAGGTGCTGAAATCGTTCATGGAGAACTTCCATCCGAGAATGATCGGGTTGACCGGCAGTCCCGAACAGGTTGCGGCGGCGGCGAAGGTTTACCGTTTGTACTTTGCAAAAGCGAACGACGATGACGATTACCTCATAGACCATCAGGCCATCTTCTACCTGATGGGTCCCGATGGGAAAATCGTCACGTACTTCCCACACGGAATCACGCCGAACACCTTGGCCACCAAGGTTCGGGAGCATTTGTAGGAACACGATCGATATGCGTATTCCAGTTCGAATTCCATTGCTGGAACCTATAATCCATTGCATCTCCGCTATGGGTGTGCGCCGTGATAAGGCGGCGCCTTGAAAATTTTTGCAACTATCGTTACAGCCAGCTATGCCTAATGGAGTTTGGATTTTGAATTTTTATTCCAAAATTTTTTGGTTCATTCGGGAATTCCGGGAAAATTCGTCCGTCCTTTATTAAGCCCGCCCACTGTCCGAGACGGCGGTAAGGGGCGCCGCGCGCCGCTTTGCGACGGCCAACGGCCGCCCTTGACAGCCGTCTCGGACAGTGGCTTCAGGATGGTAGGCCGGCTCGGGAAAGTGGCCTTATCCGGCCTCTCAAGAAAGTAATTCAAGGAGAGTCAATGATTATTTTTTCGAGAGACGAAAGCGGCCATTCTTCCGAGCCGACCTACAGAGACCAAAAGCCATCCCAGGCGGCACTCAAGGTTCGCCCTCTTGGAGGCGACCGGCAAAGCCGGCACGACCTTGAACGCCGCCGATTGGGATAGCAGGCTCAACGTATAATGGACGCTTTTCCCGGAATTCCCGGATGAAACAAATTTTTGACCACCCGCGCTTTTATACAACCTGGGTCATGTGTGGACGGCTCCCTTTTGGCAAGGGTTAATTTGACGTTGATGCAAGGCGGTCGGGCGCAGTCATGTGTCCGGCCTGTTGATACGGTTTCCTCCCCCGAGGCTTGTCCGACGCCTGCTGACCGAGTTCGCGGCAGACGCCCAGCCACGGCAGGCGTCCGACAACCATTAACATAATCGGCACTCCAAGACAGGGGCAAAAGTCCCGACAGCCAGATGCACCGGCATGATCAACCAATGCAGGAAGCCGCGCGCCCCCTGGTCATCATCAACCACGAAAACCATCGGTTCCGTGGCCGTCATTATCCTCCACCCCAAGCCGGGAATTAAGCTCCCCGAAAAAAGAAATAAACTAGGTATTTCCCTTAAAATGCTCGGGGGTTTCCCTATGAAGGCTCTTGACATTTCCATAAACGGAAGGTTCATATGGGAATATCCATATCAATATTGTGGGAATTTGGGTGCGAAACGAGGTGCGAAACGAAATGCTTAAGATTCCATATGAATCGCAGTTGCCGCGTACATATCGTGCATATCGTGCCGCGATTTTGAAAGTGCCGGATTCTTTCAATCGAACTGCTGGACAACAAGAAAGCCAGGGTGCATGCAGGCTCCATGGCCGAATGGTCCAGTAGCGAAGCCAACCCCATGGAAGTGCGCGGCGAGTAGTTTTAACCAAGCGAGTAGTTTTTAACCAGTGGAGGGGAGACTAAAGATGAAAAAAACCGACAGTGGCGGTCCCAGCCGTCGTGATTTCCTGTTGGGCACGGCGGCGGCAGTCGGCGCCGTGGCCATGGTCGGCAATGCCGAGTTCGCCTATGCGGCCAGAAATTTGAAAAGCGTAACCCAGAAGCTGGTTGACCCGCCTGCTTTCCCCAATCACAGGCAGACGGTCAGCGGCCCGCCGAAAATCGTCAAGGTGACTCTGACCGCCGAGGAAAAGGAAATCGTCATCGACGGCGACGGCACCAAGATGTGGGCCATGACCTTTAACGGCACCGTGCCGGGGCCGATAATCGTCGTCCACCAAGACGACTATGTCGAGTTGACCATAGTCAACCCGTCAAGCAACACCTTGGCACACAATATCGACTTGCACGCCGCGACGGGGGAGCTGGGCGGCGCCGGGCTGAGCCATGTCGACCCGGGACAGCAGGCCACGTTCCGTTTCAAGGCGACCAAGCCCGGCGTTTTCTGCTACCACTGCGCGCCGGGTGGCGCGATGATCCCCGTGCATGTGGTTTCGGGCATGAATGGGGCGATCATGGTCCTGCCCCGCAACGGCCTCAAAGACGCCATGGGCAAAAGGGCGCGCTATGACAAGGCTTGGTACATCGGCGAGCAGGACTATTACGTGCCCAAGGACAAGGACGGGAATTACAAGACTTACAAAAACGCGGCCGATTCAGTGCCCGACAAGATTGAGGTCATGCGAACACTCACCCCCAGCCACGTTGTCCTGGGCCATGCCGCCTTCGCCTATACCGGCGACAACTCGCTGACGGCGAAGGTCGGGGAAACGGTCCTCATCGTTCATTCCCAGGCCAACAATCCCACCCAGCCGCACCTGATCGGCGGCCACGGCGATCTAGTCTGGCCAACCGGTTCCTTCGGCGACAAACCGCTGACCAATCTCGAGACCTATTGGCTGGTGGGGGGCAGCGCCGGCGCGATGACGTATACCTTCCTCCAGCCGGGGTTGTACGTCTACCTCAACCACAACCTGATCAAGGCGGTATTGATGGGCGCCGCCGCCCATGTCAAGATCGAGGGACAATGGAATGACGACCTGATGACCCAAATCAAAAAACCAGGGCCGATCGGCAAGTAAGACCCACGGTTTTTATGATGAACCCTGGAGCATTATCCACTTAACATGGAATCGGTCCGGCCCACTCCCCTACCCGGCCACCCCAAGCGTACGATACCGTGGGTGGCCGGGTGGGAGAGTGGGCCGGTGCCGCTTGAACGGATAATGCCCTAGATGCTGAAGACGATTTTGTTCCTTCCTGGTTCTTTTGCTTCGGAGAGCAATTTGCCGGCGGCGGCGGAGCGCTCGACTTCACCGGCGACACGGTTGTCCACATCAACGACGGCATAGCCGGTCTGGTCGCCGCCATGGTTATCGGCAAGCGCAAACAGGCCGAGGAGAAAACCCGTCAAGAAGGGGATCATCGTGGAATTGAGGGAGAGAATAAACCGCGTGGCGATGCTGGTGGTGATACTCGCCATGTCCCTGAGCGCGGCGGCGAACGCCGGACCGACAGAAGCGGACAAGGGCGCGGCCCCAACCATTAGCGGACCAATAAAGGGAAACGTTGGCGGGCCATTGGCGGGAAACATCGGCGGGCCGTTCACCCTGGTCGATCACAACGGGAATACGGTTACCGACGCCGATTTCCACGGCCGTTACATGCTGATCTATTTCGGCTATACCTTCTGCCCCGCTGTATGCCCGACATCGACGATCATGATGGCGCATGCCCTGGAGCAGTTGGGCGAGGAGGCGGAAAAGGTAGCGCCTATCTTCATTACCATCGATCCTGAACGGGATCGCCCCGAGGTCTTGAAGGCATACGTTTCCAATTTCCATCCACGCCTGGTGGGGCTCTCCGGCACCCCCAAGCAGGTCGCGGTGGCGACCGAGGCTTACAGAGTATACGCGACTAAGATATTTGAGAAAGGATGGGGCGTGGACGACTACTTCGTCTACCACTCCGATGTCATCTATTTCATGGGGCCTGACGGCAAATACCTCGACCACTTCCGCAGCGGCTCCACGCCCAAGGCCATGGCCATGCGCATGAAGAAGCGCATGAGATCATAGTTGAGGTGAAAGAGCCGCGTAGCATTCGCTTTTAACAATCCGGCTAGCGACTCTTCCGGCCGGCGTACCCGGACGCATGTCCAGGTCCGCCGGTTCTTTCCAAGAGTTGCGAATGCCGAACCGAGGGAAAGTCTATCTGGTCGGGGCGGGGCCCGGAGACCCGGAACTTCTGACCTTGAAGGCCCGGCGGGCACTCGACGAGGCGGACGTGATCGGTCTACGGCCGACTGGTCTCGAAAGAGATCATGGACCTGATTCCGCCGGGAACGCCCAGGATCAACGTCGGCCTCCGCTTGCGCCGCCGCCCTCGGCGTTCCGCTCACCCACCGCGGCTACGCCAGCGGTGTGCGCTTCATGACCGGGCACCGCCGCGCCGTCAACGAGGTCCTGATGAAGGCCCTTGGGAACGCCGGCGTCTTACTGCCGCCGGTTGCCTCCGCTCCGTCACTGTCCGCCGACAAGGAGGGCTGATAGCCTATTTCACCGGGGAGACGGGGCGATGAAGGTCGGCGGGTCGATGCGTTCCATCATTGGCTGACAGGGCTGCGGCGCCGGCGTGGTGACGCTGGCGCATGGGTTAACCTCGACGGGGGCCGGCTGATCGGCATGCTCCATCACCCGCGAACAGGGCTGCGGTGCCGGCACAGAGGCAGCGCGACCGGCGCACGGGTTGACGCCAACCGTAGGCCGGGGCCTGGTCAACTCGGCCTCGCGCAGCCGCTTTTCCATCTCTTGGCGCGCCCGCTCGCGGACGCCGTCTTCCGACGGCTGGAAGTCCGGAGTTATCCTCGAAGAGGGCGGATACAAGATTTGGTAGCGTTCCCTCATGCGGCGGAGCGCCTCCAAGGATTTCTTTGGATCCGGTTCGAAGGTCACGGTGGCCGAACCGAGGGGCTTACCCTTGTTGGCGATCACCGTTTCGCCGACCACGGCCAATGCCGGAGACGCGGCCAGCATTAGCAAGGGAAATGCAAGGTTTACGATACTACGTTCTGGTTTAAACATTTTGTCCTCCCACTGCGTTGGACCGGTCAACCCAGTTTCAGTTTGTAGCGGGCTTCGCGCCGTTGGCCGTTGTTGTGTTCGGTGACGAGACGAATGATCCACACCTTGGCGCCGCGTAAGTTTCCGGCGGCGACTTCGCCGACCACCCCGAGCTTCACCGGCTTGGTGATATCAAGGGTGACCTTTTTCCATTCGGTCGGATTTTCGCCCTTGCCGATCTCGATCCAGGCGCGCTTGAAGTGGTCTGCATCCGCCGTTCCGGTCACTTCCACCACCTGTTTTCCGTTCTTCCTGGCGGAACGGATACTGAGGACCCGGGACAGGATGAAGAAATCAGGATCCGCGCTCAGGGCCGCTCGTGCGTCCAGAATCCCATAGCCCGTGTACTGGTCCCATCCCGGCGTCTCGATGTCCTTCGCGGATTGCAGCAGCAAACGCTTTACCTGAGTGTTGGTCAGGTTCGGATAGCGCGATAAGATCAATGAGGCCGTACCGGCTATGATCGGCACCGAGAAAGATGTCCCGCTGGCCCGGTAGTACCTGGTGTCAGGCCCGACGAAGGCTTCGCCAGCGGTGTATTTCACTCCGGGAATATCCCGCATCAGGTCGGTGCGTCTGGCCCGAGGTCCGAGCACGTCCGTTCCGGGCGCGGCGATATCGATTCTGGACCCCCAGTTGGAAAACACCGTCCTCCTGTCGTTATAATCGCTTGCGGCCACCGTAATGACGTGGTCCATCCCCGCCATCCCGTATTCATCGACGTTGATTCCCTCATTGCCGCCGGCCACGATGGTGACCACCCCTCGGGAATGGGCGTAGTCGATCGCTGTCTTTTCCGTGCGCGTTAAATTCTTGCCCCCCACGCTCATACTGATTACCTGGGCGCCATTGTTGGCCGCGTAGATGATCGTTTCCGCCAGGTACGAAGCTCGGGTATGCCCGAAGTTGTTGAGGGCCTTGAGCACCATGATCCGCGCCTGAGGGTTAATGCCCGCGATGCCAACGCCGTTGTTCTGGGTCGCGGCGATCACCCCTGTCACGAAGGTTCCATGACCGTCGCGATCCCAAGGTTTATTGGTGTTTCGCCAAAAGTCCCATCCGATAACGTCGTCTATGTACCCGTTGTCGTCGTCGTCGATCCCATTGTCCGGGATTTCATCCTTGTTTTTCCAGATACTGCTCCAGGTGAAATCCTGGTGATTCCAGTCAAGGCCCGTATCGATGACGGCGACCACGACCGGTTTTGCCTTCTTGCCGGGGGCTTGCCAGGCTGAGTTCCGGCCCGCCGTGAAGCCGACTCGCTTGATGGCCCACTGGTCGTCGTAGCTCTGCCCCCAAGAGCCCTTCGAGGCGAAATAGGGATCGTTCGGCCCCGCCTGCTTGTCCCGGCAATAGTTTTCTTCCGCGTATTCCACGTTGGATGATAGTGCGATCAACTCATTGACCGCGGCGGTCCTGTCCTTTGGGTAGTTTAGGACGATGAACATTGCCCCGTCGTGGATGAAGCTGCGGACAATATACTCGTGCAGGTCAGGGTGCAGATAGGAAGCCGGCTGGGTTCCTTCCGTCATGTCCGGGTCGATGTCTACCTTGACGATAGTGCTGCCCTGGGTCGTAAGATCGACTTCGACTTCCGACGGCGTATAGGATGCCGGGATGCTGACCGCAATGCTGGCCGGGATTTCAAGGGTCAACGTGCCGTCCGCTCCGGTCAGGCCCTGTACCGGGGATTCATCGTAGCCGGCGTCGTCCCGGTCATTGCCGGCGAGGGGAAGCTCCGGCTCGGCGCCGATGTCGAGCTTGATCATCGCCTCGGGCATAGCCACGCTTTGTTCGCTGCCGCTCTTGAGAACCGTCTGCTTGGCCTTGACGGTCAGCTTAACCAGTGGTGTCTGCGGCGGTTGTCTCGGGGGCTCCGAATCCGTCGGATCCTCCTCGTCTCCGGCAGTCTGCGGCGGTTGTTTCGGGGGCTCCGAATCCGTCGGATCCTCCTTGTCTCCGGCAGGCGGCGAGGGTGGTACGCTGGTAGACGGCGGCGGCGTGGATTGCTCAGGCGGGGGAGACAGCCCGATGGAAGACGGCGTCGTTGGGAAGGGTACGAACGTCGTCCCGCCTCCGTAGGTGCACCATTCGGGACTGTCGAAGGAGAGGGGAATCCCAGAACCGTCTGATTCGTCGAAGGGCTTTACACTTGCCCCCATGGCCCATTTGTCGAGGTCATTCCCCCAAATTTTCAAACGCTCAATGAACGAAAGATCACTACTGGTGTCATATGGCGCCCGCACATCCCATCCTTTGGAACGCAGGTATTCCTTCAACTCCAAGGCGCTAACGATCCCGTCCCCGTCCCCGTCCCCGTCCAGGTCCGCATCGCCCTTACATCCGCCTACCGATTCATCGGTTAAGGTCGAGCCCGTGCTTGGACATGTGTTCCCGACGCCGATAACCTGGACGGAAGAACCCTCCTTGACGTCATCTCCCCCTCCCGCAAAACCGCCGCCAAAACAGGTATCGAGAAGCAACGTGATGCTTACCCCGGGATCAAATTTTCCAAGCCATGCGGCGAGCTGATCATCAAGAATCTTTCCGTCAATATGTTCGTCGTATTTTTCGCTGTCCTCTCCTTTCTGATCGCGTGAGCCGTATTTTGGACCTCCTCCGCCATGTCCACGATAATAGAAGGTAAGCTCATCTCCGGGTTTGGCCTTACGCCGTATCTCTTTGAGAGCATTCCATACGCTCTGTGTAAATTTTTTAGGGTTGGAAAGCGTTGTTGACGTGCTGCCCGCCGCTTGTGAACCGGTGCCCTCATGGACTTGCCCCCATTTCACCGGACACCCTGACGGGTTTTTGACTGGGCTCTGAGGAAGTCTCTAGGT
>DUZD01000041.1 GCA_013349695.1 Rhodospirillaceae bacterium | reverse complement strand
GTACTAGTCACCCAGCTCGTCTTCGTCGCTGGACGGGAAAAGGCGGGCGACGAAGCCGAGATCGCCGCGCTTATTGTGACGGATGACCAGTTTTTGCTGGGCTTCCAGCGGCAGGTCGGTAAAGGAAACCACTTCCCGGCGCAAAAGGATCACGATCAGGTCCTCGAGCACCCTGGCCATGCCGAGGTCGGCCTCGGCCCAAACGGCCTTGGTTTTTTTCCCCCCGCCGGTCAGGAAATCCATGATGTCGGGATGGCCGGCGGGCAGTTCCTCGGCATCGTTTTGGGGCTTGTTCCTGAAAAGGGCCTCCACCCGCCCCCCAGAGTCGCGCTTGACGAAAAACATGAGTCTTTTTCCTCGGGTCCAAGCCCGTTCCTTAGGTTATCGGCCGGCGGCGATTTCCTGCTGTATCGTTTGCAACACGATGACGGCGGAATTCTTGATCGATTGCATCTCGCCTTCGGTTTTGGCGCTCATTGAGCGGAAATCCCTGGCGACTTTTCTCAGGTGGTTGCCGACAAAATCCGGGTCGTTGAGGAGCACTTTTCCGCGCTCGCCGAAAACCTCGCGGAAGGCTTCCAGTAACGGTTCCAGCACCGTCTCGGAGATGCCCTCGAGAGTGCGAAAGGATTCGACGCCAAGGTCGGCGACGCTCGGGCCCAAGGCCTTGAGGATATACCGTTCGCAGCCGAGGATTTCGACCAAGAGTTCCGGATCGCCGGCAAAAACATCCCAAACGCGGCGACCGGCAAACTGAGAGATCATTGCCAGCTTCTTTTTATCGCAGCACGCCAAGCCCAGAACGGCGGCGGCATTGGCCTCCAGCATTTCCAGGAACCTTTCTCCCACCGCTTGTTTCGCCCCTTTCAAGCTCACGGGGTCGGTTGCGGCCACCACTTCGAGGGCCTCGGGCGATTTGATCGCCAGCACCCCGTCACCCAATTCCATGAGATGCCCATGTCGCAGCCGGAAGACGTAGGTTTCCAACATCGGCAACTGCCAGTCAAAGGCAATGATGGCCTTGATCTCATCGGGCACCTCGGAGGTTGTTTTCTTGGCGGCCTGCTTGCCGGCCTGCTTGCCGCCCCGCAGCCATCCTTTTTTGGCATCCTTGGGTTTCGCGGTTTTCTGGCGGTCTTCTTCCGCCGCCTTCTTGCGGTAGATTTTCTTGGCGCAGGTATAGACCAAAAGGCGTTCGATCTGGGCCAGCGACATGCCGCAGACCAGTTGTTCGGAAAAATTCTTCACCGGTTGGCCCCGCTGGTTCAAGGCGAGATCGCGGCCGACCTTCAGGTTTTTTTTGAAACAGGCGATGAATTCGTGCATCCGGTTGGGATCGTTGAGCAGGTCCCGGTATTCGATCTCGGCGGCAATCAGCTCTTTGTTCTTGAGTCTTTTGAGCACAAGCTTCAAGGAACCGAGGACGACGTCCTTGGTGGTGTCGTCAAGTTCGATTAATTTGGGGAGATCGCTTATTTGGCTGATTGTCATCGAGGCTTCAGCAACCGATTTTCAGGCGTTCATCCGTTCGAATCGTAAATGATTTCCCGTAACACCACCGCCCGGATATCAGGCCGGCTCGACCACTCTTTTCTTTCCTCCGGGCGGCGCGCTTGAAGGCCAAGGCCAGGTTCGCGGGCCATCGAATATTCCTGGGGCCGGCGGCGGGCGGTTATTCTGCATCTTGCCCGTCCCGGAGATCAATGACCAGCACTCTGTTTGCCCAGGCCGACACATCGGCCGCGTGGTGTTCCGTTCGGACTTCAAACCCCGGCGCCGACGGCTTGCATTCGCACAGCCACCCCGGTCTTGTGCCGGCGGCGGCGATGTGCTTATCCTTGCGGACTTTCGCCGGTGATTTCAGCGGTTGACGCCATGAACACGGTCTCCCCCCTAGCGCCCAAAAACTTCCCGGAGATGCCGGCCCTGCCCGGCCTGCGGCTGGCTACCGCCGCCTGCGGCATAAAATACCAGGGACGCCATGACCTGTTGCTGGCGGAACTGGCTCACGCGACGGCGGTGGCCGGCGTCTTGACGCGTTCGCAAACGCCCTCGGCACCGGTCGACTGGTGCAAAAGGGCGCTTCTCGGCGGCACCGCCAGCGCCCTCATTGTCAATTCGGGCAATGCCAACGCCTTTGTCGGCAAGGCCGGCATCGAAGCCGTCGAACGTATCGTCGAGGCCGCCGCCGACCTGTTTCCCTGCCGGCCGAGCACGGTTTTCGTCGCCTCCACCGGGGTCATCGGCGAACCCCTCGAGGACGCCAAAATCACCGCCGCCCTGCCGGCCCTGAAGGAAGCCTTGCGGGATGACGGCTGGAAGGACGCGGCGCGGGCGATCACCACTACCGACACTTTCCCCAAAGGCGCCAGCCGCGTCGCCGCCATCGGCGGCGCCGAGGTTGTCATCAACGGCATCGCCAAAGGCTCGGGCATGATCGCGCCCGACATGGCGACGTTGCTCGCCTTCGTGTTCACCGACGCGGCCATTCCCGCCGGGGTCTTGCAGGACCTGCTGGCCGCCGCCGCCGCCAAGTCGTTCAATTGCATAACCGTCGATGGCGACACCTCGACCAGCGATACGGTCCTGCTATTCGCCACCGGCCGGGGCGCCCGGCACGAGGCGGTGGACAGCGCCGACGACCGCCTCCTCGACGATTTTCGCGACAAGCTGGGGCAAGTGATGCTCGATCTCGCCCACCAGGTGGTCCGCGACGGCGAAGGGGCGTCCAAATTCGTCGCCATCAGCATCGAAGGCGCGGCGGATGACGGCGCGGCGCGGCGCATCGGCCTGGCCATCGCCAATTCGCCGCTGGTGAAAACAGCCATCGCCGGCGAGGACGCCAACTGGGGCCGCGTCGTCATGGCCGTCGGCAAGTCCGGCGAGAAAACCGACCGGGACCGGCTCGCCATCACCATCGGCGGCGTGCCGGTGGCCGCCGACGGCGCCGCCGTTGCCGGCTACGACGAGGCGCCGGTGGCCCGCCACATGCAAGGCGCCGAGGTTTGCATCACCGTCGGGCTCGGCGTCGGCGAAGGCAGGGCTACCGTCTGGACTTGCGATCTCGGCCACGGATATATCGATATCAATGCCGATTACCGGACCTGATTCAGGCTGTCTAAAGGCCCCTATCCACCGTCCCCCGGCGCCGCTGCCTTTGCTGTTGGTGGCGGCGGCGGCGTTGATCGACGCCGACGGCCGGGTGCTTCTCGCCCGCCGCCCCAAGGGCAAGCCGATGGCCGGCCTGTGGGAATTTCCCGGCGGCAAGGTCGGCGACGGCGAAACACCCGAAGGGGCCCTGATTCGCGAGCTCGGGGAAGAACTCGCCATCGACGTCACCGAGAGCTGCTTGGCGCCTTTTACCTTCGCCTCGCATTCCTACGGCGACTTTCACCTGCTGATGGCGCTCTATGTCTGCCGGGTGTGGAAGGGCATCGCCGCCGCCGCCGAGGGGCAGGAGTTGAAATGGGTGCGCCCCACCGGCATGGCGGAATTGCCGATGCCGGCGGCGGATCGGCCCTTGGCCGCCATGCTCAGGGATCTGCTTTAGGGGCGATGCCGGAAGCCCGGGAGCCGTTCATGTCCGACAAAGCCATCGTCACCGCCTGTCTTATCATCATTGGCAACGAAATACTGTCGGGACGCACCGAGGACGCCAACCTGGCTTTTCTCGGCCGCCAGTTGAACGAGCTCGGCATTCGCCTCGCCGAGGCCAGGATCATTGCCGATGACGAGGCGGCGATCGTCGAGGCGGTGAACCAATGCCGCCGCCGGTTCGATTACGTCCTCACCACCGGCGGCATCGGCCCGACCCACGACGACATTACGTCGGCCGCCATCGCCAAGGCTTTCGGAGTGAGCCTGGAGCGCAACGCCGAGGCGCTGGCCTTGCTGGACCGGCAATACCTCAAGAAAGACCAGAACGAGGCGCGCCTGAAGATGGCCGATATCCCCGCCGGCGCGACGCTGGTTGAAAACTCGGTCAGCAGGGCGCCCGGCTACCAGATCGAAAACGTCTTCGTCATGGCCGGCGTGCCGAAGATCATGCGGGCCATGTTCGATGACTTCAAAGATCGCCTCAAAGGCGGCGAGAAGGTGCTCTCCGAGACCGTCACGGTCTTTATCAGCGAAGGCGCCGTTGCCGAGAAACTGGCCGCCGTCCAGGCCCGGCACCGGCAAGTGGAGATCGGCAGCTACCCCTTTGTCCGCGACGGCAAGCCGGGGGTGAGCCTGGTGCTGCGCCATACCGACGCGGAGCACATCGAAAAGGCGGCGGCGGACGTCAGGGAGATGCTCGGCGATCTCGGCGCCCTACCGGCGAAAGACCTGGATGGCTAGAGCGGATCGCGTTAGAGTCGGGCCGGCGCGGGCGTGGTGAAATTGGTAAACACAAGGGACTTGATCTAAATTTGAGTGCCCCTTCGGAAACGTTGGGAGTAGAACTCGTCAAACTCGGGGAAACCTTTCAAATGGCAATCCCGAGCCAAGCCCGGAAACGGGAAGGTGTAGAGACTTGACGGCGAGCACCTAAAGCCGAGTGCAAGGGTGAAGAGAAAGTCCAGACCACAAAAGCGCGACCTTGGCAGGGACGCGCCCCAGCGAAAGCTGGAGTGGTACGAAAATCCCTCGGCTTAACAGCCTTGCCGGTTCAAGTCCGGCCGCCCGCACCACCGTTCTTGTTCGAGTTAGTTGGCCCACCAGTATCGAATCCGGCAAGGGGCACCGAATCGCAATTACAGACTGCTGGTTAATATTGGAACCAATTGGTATTCCTTTTTGGGAATCGTACGCTTATTTGTAGATAATGAATCGTTGATAAATTCTCGGTAGCATTCTTTGATGGTCACTCGGTCGGAACTGAAGAAACTGGTTGAGCGACGCCTAGGGGATGCGCACGTATTGATGCAAGGAAGGCGCTACGAGTCGGCGTATTACATCGCCGAGTACGCCGTCGAATGTGCGATCAAGGCTTGTATCGCAAGGCAATTCAGGAGGAACACGATTCCGGACAAAGGACTCGTAGATAAAACTTACAAACATGATTTTGAACAGCTACTCAAGACGGCAGGTCTTTTTGATAAACTACTGATAGACGCGAAGGCAAACCCAGGTTTGGGATCGAGTTGGAACGTGATTAAAGATTGGAAGCCCGACGTAAGGTACTCGACGGAAAAAACGCGATTGGATGCGCACGACTTGATTGATGCAATCGAGAACCCGAATGATGGAATCCTGCAATGGCTGGCCCGGCACTGGTAGACACCCAGATCGACGATGGGGAGCGGATCATCAAGCAACTCGATGAAGACGGGTTCGATGTAGATTCGGCATTTTGGATTTTCAACCCTGATAAGGAAAAATGGGTTTTTGTAATCGCGACTTCCTTGGTCGCGCAAATTGGACCCAAAAAATCTTACGACAGATTGAGAAGTTCGCTGGACAAATTACCAGAGAGCATCAAGTCACAAATGCTTGAGATGAGTTTGGTCAAACGGGAAGACTTTATCGTTACGCTATTGAAAAAAGCTCTAAAAACCGATCCGGGGATCTCTCGGATTAGGTTCACGGGAAACGTGATAAATGGAACCCTTATTGAAGATGCATTGATTTACAGACTTGGTGGGACCCCGGAACGCGTGCGTTCTTAAATCGAGAAATCATTCATGAATTCTCGAAGAAGCGATAGTCCAGACCACAAACGCCAAAGAGGCGATGGCCCCCTCACAGGAAATTCAGCAGCAGATAAAGGGCGAGCAGCACCAGCACCCAGACCACCATGCCGCCGGCCAGCGGCGAGCGGGCCAGCACGCCGTCGGGGCCGGCGCGGCGGAAGACGGCGGCGATCAAGTAGTTGACAAACCCCAGCGCCGCCCGGCGAACGCCCAGGTCGAGAGGCGCCAAGACGGCCTTGAACAACTTGACGGCGCGCGGCAGCAGCCGCCGGTAGAACCATTCGGAGTCGATGTTGACGCTGGGCAGCTCGGGCGGATAGAGCCCCGTCAGTTTCAGTGTCACGAAGGCCAGGATGGCGAACATCAGCAACTGGGTCTGGGTCAGCACGTGGGCCATGGTGTAGGGCTCGTAGTCCACCGGGAAGGGCAGGAAATCATACAGAACCCAGGGATACGAGCCGATGAACACACAGATGACGGCGGCCAAAATCATGGCCACAAGCATATTGAGGGGCGGCTCCCGCGTCCGGATGCCGGAATCATGGGAGAAGAACGAGAAGAACGGGATCTTGATACCGGCGTGCTCCATCACGCCCGCCGAGGCGAACAGCAGGAACAGCCAGACCACCGGATAGCCTTCCTCGAGGGCCGCCACCATGACCATCGACTTGGAAACAAAGCCCGAGAACAAGGGAAAGGCGGAAATCGAGGCGGCGCCGACCAAGCAGCAGGTGGCGGTGATCGGCATGGACTTGTAGAGACCGCCCAGTTCCGACGCCTTGATGCGGCCGGTCATGTGCAGGACGGCGCCCATGGACATGAACAGCAAGCCCTTGAAGACGACGTCGTTGAAGGCGTGGCTGACGGCGCCGTTGATGGCCAGCGCCGTGCCGATGCCGATGCCGGTGACCATGAACCCGAGCTGGTTGATCATGGAGTAGCCCAGCACCTTTCTGAGGTCGTTCTCGAGGACCGCGTAGAAGATGGGGAACATGGTCATCGCGGCGCCGATATAGACCAGGATTTCGGTTCCCGGGAAACCGCGCGCCAGCGCGTAGACCGCCACCTTGGTGGTGAAGGCGCACAAGAAAACCGTACCCGTCGGCGTCGCCTCCGGATAGGAATCGGTCAGCCAGTTGTGAAGCAGCGGGAAAGCGCACTTGATGCCGAAGGCAAGGAAAATCAGCCACGAGCCGAGGCCGTCGAGGCCAATGAAATCGAAGGCGATGGAACCGGTCTGGTGCAGCCTGATCAGGACCCCGGCCAGCAGGATGACTCCCGAGAGAACCTGGATGACGAGGTAGCGCATGGCCGCCGCCCGCGCCCGCTCCGTCCGCCGCGCCAGGATCAGGAACACCGACGTCACCGCCAGCAGTTCCCAGAACACAAAAAGGGTGATCAGGTCGCCGGCGAACACCGCTCCCAGGGCGCTGCCGGCATAAAGCGTCCCCGTCACGTGCTGCGTCGTGTCGCGCAGGTGCAGCGAATAAACGATGCCGATAAACGCCGCCAAGTGAAACAGATAGCCGAACAACATGCTCAAACGGTCGACCCTGAGGTAGGTTAGCGTGTAGTCGAAGACGGCGACGTTGCCGACGGCGGCATCGGCGATGGTGAAGAGATTGAAGGCTCCGACAAGGGGGATGGCCAGCAGGACGGCGGCGCGTACCCGGCCTCGGGTCATCGCCACCAGAACGGCGCCCAGAAAAAAGACCAGGAAAGGCGCCACGCTATTCATCGTAATAATCTTCCTTGCGCATCAGGGCCTTGCGCATCTCCTTGGCGGCCAGCACCAGGACGACGAAGGCGACGAACCCGAACAGGCCGTAAAATCCGAAGAGTATCTCCCAGGGGTGATCGACGTGGCGGTCGATGAAGAATTCGCTGGCGAAAACCAGGGCGCAGACGGCGTAAATAATGTGAATCACCCGCTTGACGTTTCGCGGATTGTCGAAGATGTGGCGTTTCTCTTTATCGTTCACGGGGCTCACCTCGGCGGCGTTACGATTTGCTTGAGCAGGTCGTAAACAGGGTCGGGATAGAAAAACAACACCAAGCATCCCAGCGACGTAACCGTGATCGCCACCAGGCAGGGCCAAGGCGCCTCCTTGATGCCGGCGCCGTGATCGTCGCCGGGGTTGGCGGGCGGATCGCCGAAGAATCCCCTGAACGGGATGGGCAGCAGGTAGGCCACGTTCAAGAGCGAGGAAACCATCAGCACCGCCACCATGACCAGCTTGTCCGCCTCCAGGGCGCCCAGCGCCAGGAACCATTTGCCCCACAGCCCGCCGAAAGGAGGCAGGCCGATGATACTCAAGGAACCGATCAAAAATGCCGCCATGGTAACCGGCATGGTCCGCCCGAGGCCCCGCATCTGGCTGACCTCCGTTTTGTGGCTGGCGACCAGGATGGCGCCGGCGCAGAAGAACAGCGTGATCTTGCCGAAGGCGTGCATGGCGATGTGCATGCCGCCGCCGATGATGCCCCAGGCATTGACCAGCATGGCGCCGAGCACGATGTAGGAAAGCTGGCTGATGGTGGAATAGGCCAGCCGCGCCTTGAGGTTGTCCTTGGTCATGGCGACCAGCGAGGCGATGATGATGGTGGCGGCGGCCATGTAGCGCAGCCATTCCGAGCTGCCCAGCTCCGCCAGGTTATCGACGCCGAAGATGTAAATGGTCACCTTGAGAACGGTGAAAACGCCGGCCTTGACCACGGCCACCGCGTGCAGGAGCGCGCTGACCGGCGTCGGCGCCACCATCGCCGCCGGCAGCCAGCGGTGGAAAGGCATCAGCGCCGCCTTGCCGATGCCGAAGATGTAAAGCGCCAGCAGAACGCCTGTCACCGCTCCCGTCGCCTTGCCTTCGAGGATGCCGCCGTCGGTGAAATCCAGGGTGCCGGTGATCGTCCAGGTCCAAATGATGGCGAAAAGCTGTAAGCCGATGGAAGTGCCGAGCAGAATACCCAGATAGACCCGACCGGCGCGCTTCGCCTCCTCGCTCCCGGCATGGGTAACCAGGGGAAAGGTCGAGATCGTCAACACCTCGTAGAAAATGAAAAGGGTCAGCATGTTGCCGGCGAAGGCGACGCCCATGACGCTGGCCAGGGCGATGGCGAAAAAAGCATAGAACCGGGTCTGGTTGCGCTCGCCATGCCCGCGCATGTAACCGATGGAATAGATCGAAGTGACGATCCACAGGAAACTGGCGACGGCGGCGAACATCATGCCAAGAGGCTCGACGACGAAAGCAATGCCGAGACCCGGCAGCATCTCGCCAAGGGCGGCCGCCGGCCGGCCGCCGGCCATCACCGCCGGCACCAGCGAGGCGACCAGCAGAAACAAAGTTCCGGCGGTGGCGAGGGTCACGGCTTCGCGCAAGTTGGGATGCCGCCCGACGAGCAGAATCAGCACCGCGCCGGCGAGCGGCACGGCCAGGGCCAGCAGGATCGTCGCCTCGAGGCTCATGGGGTGGTTCCCAGCAGCATGGCGGCGGCGGCGGCGACCTCCAGGGTGCGCGTGGCGTCGATGCCGAAATAGAGGCAGGCGCCGGCGAGTACCCACATCGGCAGAAGCATGGAAAGGGGCGCCTCGGCGATTTTGCTGGCGCTTTCGGCGCCCGGTTCGGCGGCAACGGGGCGGAAGTAAGCGACCTCGACAACGCGCCAGATGTAGATAACGGCCAAAAGCGAACTGATCAGCACCAGTACGGCGATGGGCCACCAGCCTTTTTCGAGGGCCGCCTGGATGAGCATCCACTTGCTGATGAAACCGACCGTCAGCGGCACGCCGATCAGACTCAAGCCGCCGACCAGGAAGGCCGCCATGGTCACCGGCATGCGCCGCCCCAGGCCGGCCAGGTCACGGATATGAACGGAGCCCAATTTCCAAAAGACGCAGCCCATGGCCATGAACAAGACGCCCTTCATCAGGGCATGGTTGAAGAGATGGACGATGCCGCCGGTGAGCCCGGTGACAGTGGCGAAACCGATCCCCAGAACCATATAGCCAATCTGGGCGATGCTTGAATAGGCCAGCATGCGCTTGATGTTGGTCTGGAAGACAGCGACCGCCGAGGCGGCGAACATGGCGACGAGGGCCAATCCCATCAGAACCTCGCGGATGAAAAAGGTTTCGAAGACGTCGACGCCGCCGAAGATGGTAAAATAGATGCGGATGAGGGCGTAAACCGCCACCTTGGTCGCCGTTCCCGCCAGGAAGGCCGTCACCGCCGAAGGTGCGTGGGTATAGGCATTGGGCAGCCACAGGTGCAAAGGAAACAAAGCCAGCTTGAGGCTGAGCCCGACGGTCAGGAAAGCCAGCGCCGCCTGGATGGTGCGGGTGCCGGCGACGGCGGGGAGCAAGGTGGCGAGGTCGGCCATGTTCAGCGTCCCGGTCATCATGTACATCATGCCGACGCCGATGATGTAGAAGGTGGCGCCGATGGTTCCCATGACCAGATAGCGAAAAGCCGCCGTCAACGCCCGGCGGTCGCCGCCAAAACCGATCAGCACATAAGACGACAAGGATGAAATCTCCAGGAAAACGAAGAGGTTGAAGACATCCCCGGTAATCGCCATGCCCAACAGGCCGGTCAGGCACAGCAAATACATGGTGTAAAACAAATAAACGCGGTCGGCGGCGACCTCGCGGGCGACGCTCAAGCGGGCAAAGGGCATGACCAGGGAGCCAAGGGCGGCGACGATGACGAGAACGAAGGCGCCGACCATGTCGACCCGGTACTCGATGCCCCACGGCGCCGCCCAGCCGCCCATCTCATATGAGACGGGTCCGGTGGAGAGCACTTGGAGGAGCAGCGTGATGGCTATGGCCAGCGATCCCCAGGTCGTCGCAAGGGCCAAGCCCCATGTCGCCGTGGAGTGCCTGAGCAGCAGGCAAAGCGGCGCCGCCATCAGCGGCAACACCACCTGAAGGGCGGGCAGATGGCCGGAGATCACGTCTCCTCCTCCTGCTCCAGCTTTCCGATTTCGTCTTCCTCGATGGTGCCGTAGGCATCACGGATGCGCACCACCAGGGCCAGGGCCAGCGCCGTGGTGGCGACGCCGACGACGATGGCGGTGAGGATCAGCACGTGCGGCAGCGGGTTGGTGTAGATTTCGATGCCTTCATCCAGGATCGGCGCGGTTCCGCCCTTGATCTTGCTCATCGAGATGTAGAACACGAACACGGAGACCTGGAAAATATTGAGTCCGACCACCTTTTTGATCAGATTGCCCTGGGCGATGACGATGTAAAAACCGGTCATCATCAAAACGACGGCGATCCAGTAGTTGAAGAGGCCGGGGAATTCCATGACTCAGCTGTCCTCCGGCTGCCTGCCTTGGCCGGCGAATAGGTAGAAAATGGTAATCATCGCCGAGGCGACGGTGACGCCGACGCCGAACTCGATCAGGGTGATCCCCAAATGCTGGCCGATGACAGGGTTGTCGGCCAAGACCGAATAATCGAGATACTTGCCGCCAAGCAGTAGTCCAACCACGCCGACACCGGCGTAAAGCAGCAAGCCAGAGGCCAATCCCACCCTCATCATCCAAGCCGGGACCACCTTGCGGGCGGTATCGATATCGAAAATCAAGGCATAAAGGATGAAGGCGCTGGCGAAGATGACTCCGGCCTGGAAGCCGCCGCCGGGGCCGAAATCGCCGTGGAACTGCACATAGAGGGCGAACAGCATGATGGCCGGGATCAACAGCTTGGACGTGACCCGCAAGACCGGTTTGGATTTCATTGCCTAACCTCCGGTTTTTCCTGCCGTCCGGCGTTTCTTCCCCGGCCGGCGGCGGCCGCCGAGAAGAATCAGAATGCCGGCGGCGGCGGTGAAGATGACCGTCACCTCGCCAAGAGTGTCATAGCCCCGGTAACTGGCCAGTACCGAGGTGACGATGTTGGGCGGGCCGACCTCGCTGCCTGATTTCTCGATATAGCGCGGCGCCACGTGATGGTGGATGGGGGCGTTCGGGTCTCCATAGGGCGGCATGTCGAGGGTGCCGAAGATCAGCAACGCGCCGGTCAATGATACGATCAGCAGGGCGGCAAGGGGCTTTCGCGGTGCCTCCTTGACCACGCCGGTGGTCAGCGCCAGGGTTCCCAGCATGAGCACGGTGGCGATGCCGGCGCCGACGGCGGCCTCGGTGAAGGCCACGTCCACCGCATCCAGCACCACGTAAAGCACCGCCGCCAGCAAGCTGAAAATCCCCGACAGCATGACCACGGCGAATAGGTTGCGTAGCCGCACCAGGGCGAAAGCCGTCACCGTCATGAACAGCAGTAGCGCAATGTCGATCAGGTCTTCGATGGTTCGTCTTCCCCGTCGTTCTTTTTGTCCAACAGGGGTTTGACGCCCCCGTTCAGGGCCGCCCGCGCCAGGGCATGGGTCGTCGTCGGACTGGTCAACATGAGGAACAGCAGGATGAGAAGCAGCTTCACCGTCACCATGGTGAGGCCGGCCTGGACCATTAAGCCGACCAGGATCAGCCCGGCGCCCATGGTGTCGATGATCCCGGCTCCGTGCATTCGGGTGAAGACGTCCGGCAAGCGGATGATGCCGATGGCGCCGATCAGGGCGAACAGCGAGCCCGCGATCAGGCATATCCAGCTCACAATGTCGGCGATCAGCGCCATCACGGATCTCCCGAACCGCCCTTGTCGGCTGAGTAGCCCAGGTCGCTGAAGGTGACATATTTGGTGACGGCGATGGTGCCGATGAAATTGATGAGCGCATAGACCAGCGCAATGTCCAGGAATTCCGGACGGCCGCTCAAGAACCCATAGACGGCGATGAAGAGCATGGTCAGGGTGCCAAAGCTGTTGACCGCCAGGATGCGGTCGAAGACGGTGGGACCGGCGAGCGCCCGGACCAGGGCGATCGCCATGGTGACGAGGATGGCGGCGGCGGCGGTAAACATCACTCGACCTTTTTTCCGGCTGTTTCCACGTGCCCCTCCATGGCGGTGACCCGGCGGTCCATTTCGCCGCTTAGCACCTCTTCGGCGGCCTCGGCGGTGATCGCATGGACGCCGAGCAGGCCGTCTTCAAGTTCCACGGTCACCGTTCCCGGCGTCAGCGTGATCGAGTTTGCATAGATGACATTGCCCAACTCGCTTTTCTGCGAGGCCTTGACGCGCAGCATATTGGGACGGATAGGCATTGAGGGTTGAATGATGCGCCACGCCACATCGATGTTGGCCTTGACAATTTCCCCCAGCAGCCAAGGCAAGTAAATAGTGGCCCGCCAGCCCAGGTGAACGGGATGGCCTTCATGGTCGATGACGTCCATGCGGTGGGCGATGAAGACGACGGCGGCCGCCGAGGCCAATCCCAATCCGAGCAACAGGGCCGAGGAAAAATAGCCAGACAACAGCAGCCAGAGAATGCAAAGAACCAGCCCCAGACTCAATCTGTGCAGCAAAAGCAGTCTCCCCTCTCTCCCTGGACCCCATGTCCGGGGAGCCGGAAATATTCGCGTTGGCGGGTATTGCCGGGGCATGAGAATAGTTTCGTCAAGGAACCTGTGCCAGCAAAAAAAATTGTTTGCAAAAAGTTGTCGGGGGCGGAGAAATTGTAACCATGCCATGCGAGCAATCCTCAATTGGTATCCGCTGCCCGTTCATGCTATGCAAACAAGGCCTGAACGATGGTGCCCTTGGAATGTGGATAAAGGCATTTCATATCCTCGGAAAAGGATTTGCCGGCCACAAGGCGCTGCCGGTGGGTTTCTCCGGATGGGCGCTAAGTAGGAATTCCAGCATGGAAATGCACAAAATTACGGTAAAACACCGTTTTGCGGGGAACATACCGATGATGGCGGCGGTGGTTGCAACGGCGGTTGTTTTCGGCGTCGGGGCCGCCCCGCTCGCGCCTTTCGAGACGTCCGAGTTGACCGTCGAGACAGCCAGGGGACGTTTTGTCTTTACCGTCGAATTGGCACGGACCTGGGAGCAAAAGATGCAGGGACTGCAAGGGCGGCACCGTCTGGCGCCGAACGCCGGGATGCTGTTCGATTACCAGCCTCCGCGGCTGGCCGTCATGTGGATGAAAAATACTTTTTTACCGCTCGATATGATTTTCATCGGCGCCGACGGCCGCATTATCAACATCGTCCAGCGAACCGTGCCTTTATCTCCGGCCAAGATCCGTTCCGACTGGCCGGCGCGGGCGGTGTTGGAGGTCAATGCCGGGACCGTGGCGCGGCTGGGAATCCTGCCGGGGAACAGGGTCATACACCCTTTCTTCGGACCGGCCGGTAGATAGGCCTGTCCCCGCCGCTTGAACGCCGCCGATCCGGAATTCCCGGATGAACCGAAAAAAGCCGGTTTCATGCGCCGCGGAGATCGGATCCAGCCGGCGTTACAGGCCAAGGACAAGCATCGGAGATTTCGAACGGGAAACACAGGTCGACACGAAGCGGGACTTTTCTTCCTCGCTCAGGGCGACGCCCCTGTGGTCGGGCTGACCTTCCAGATAACGGGTCTTGCAGGTGCCACACATACCGGATTTGCAAGACTCTGCCGTCGGGAATCCGTTCTCTTTCAGGACATCAAGGATGGATTTGTCCAGGGGAACCTCATAGACATTGCCGGTGCTGGCGATCTTGATCTGGAAGCCGACGCCGATGTCGTATTCGGAAGCCCCGATCTTTTCATCGGCGGGCATGGGCCCGGGCGCCTGGTCGAAATGCTCGAAATGAACCGTTCCTTCCGGCCAATGGGAAGAGGTCCTTTTCGCCACCCTCATAAGAAGCGGAGAGCCGCAACAGTAAAGATGGGTGCCGGGCTTGTATTCCCTCAGGACCTCCTTGAGATCCAGGCCCATTACCGGATCGCCGCCGTCGTGATGATAAATCAGCTTGCCTTCTTTGACGAGAGGGGCGAACTCGTCCTTGAAGGCCGAGTCTTCATATGATTTCGTGCAATAGTAGGTCAGGAACTCACCATTGGTGGCCTGCAAATGGTGCATCATCGACTTGATCGGCGCGATGCCGATG
>DUZD01000040.1 GCA_013349695.1 Rhodospirillaceae bacterium | reverse complement strand
AAGATGGGGTACAAGGTTCTCGATCTTGGCACCTACGGTCCGGAGTCGGTGGATTATCCCGATTTCGGCTACGCCGTCGCCGCCGCCATCAAGGAAGGCAAGGCGCACCGTGGGGTTTTGGTCTGTGGCAGCGGCATCGGCATCAGCATCGCCGCCAACCGCCATCCGGAAATCCGCGCCGCCTTGATCCACGACGCCCTCGGCGCCAGATTGTCGCGCCAGCACAATGACGCCAACGTCGTCTGTTTAGGCGGCCGCATGATCGGCGCAGATGTGGCGCGCGACTGCGTGAAAGTGTTCCTGGAAACCGATTTCGAGGGCGGCCGGCACGTTCAACGCGTCGACAAGCTCTCCAAGCCGACGTCTTCCTAGACGTCCACTCTGAATGGTGTTTTACCCACGGCTGCTTTATTTTAAGGTGCGATCCCAATGACTTTTGCCAACGCCGTTTACCCTTCCGAATTCCATGACCGTTTCTACGGCGATTCCCTGGCCGAGAGCGATCCGGACATCAACCGCTTCATCCGCGGCGAACTGGTCCGCCAACAGAACCAGATCGAGTTGATCGCCTCCGAGAACATCGTTTCGCGGGCGGTGCTGGAAGCCCAGGGTTCGGTGTTGACCAATAAATACGCCGAAGGTTATTCCGGCCACCGCTATTACGGTGGTTGCGATTTTGTCGATGCCGCCGAGACCCTGGCCATCGAGCGGGCGAAAAAGCTGTTCAAGTGCGGTTTTGCCAATGTCCAACCTCATTCCGGCGCCCAAGCCAACGGCGCCGTCCTGATGGCGTTTTTGAAGCCCGGCGACACCTTGATGGGGATGTCGCTGGCGGCGGGCGGCCATCTGACGCACGGCGCGCCGCCAACGCAGTCGGGCCAGTGGTTCCGCTCCGTGCAGTACGGGGTCAATCGCGAAGATGGGCGCATCGACTATGACGAAGCCGAGCGCATCGCCTTCGATAACCGGCCGAAACTGATCATCGCCGGCGGCTCGTCCTATCCGAGGATCATCGATTTCAAGCGCTTCCGTGCCATCGCCGACAAGGTCGGGGCCTTGCTGATGGTGGACATGGCCCACTTCGCCGGTCTGGTTGCCGGCGGCGTCCACCCCAGCCCGCTCGCCGACGCCGACGTGGTCACCACCACCACGCATAAAACCTTGCGTGGTCCGCGCGGCGGCATGATCCTGGCCAACGACGCCGGGTTCGGCAAGAAAATCAACGCCGCTGTCTTCCCTGGCCTGCAGGGCGGGCCGCTGATGCACGTCATCGCCGCCAAGGCTGTGGCCTTGGGCGAGGCCTTGCGGGCCGATTTTCCATCCTACGCGAAAACCGTGGTCGACAACGCCAAGGTCCTCGCCTCGGTCCTCATGGAGCGGGGATTCGATATCGTTTCGGGCGGTACCGACACCCACTTGGTCCTGGTCGACTTGCGGTCGAAGAAACTTACCGGCAAGGACGCCGAAGCCAGCCTCGAGCGCGCCGGCATGACCTGCAACAAGAACGGCATTCCGTTCGATCAACGAATATCCGTCGTCGCCTCCGGCATCCGCCTCGGCACTCCGGCCGGAACGACGCGCGGTTTCGGGCCCGCCGAGTTCCGCCGCATCGGCGAACTGATTGGCGATGTGCTCGATAATCTTGCTCTTGGAGCCGGCGGCAACGACGCCGCCGAACGGGCAACGCGGGAGCAGGTCGCCTTGATGTGCGGACGGTTTCCGATCTATTGCGGAATGTGAGCCGGCACCGTTCAGGCCACGGCCACGGAGAGGCCGAAAGCGGGAGGTAAAACACCATGCGCTGTCCATTTTGCGGCAATGGCGACACCCAGGTTAAAGATTCCCGTCCCACCGAGGACAACGCCGCCATCCGCCGCCGCCGTTACTGCCCCTCCTGCGGGTCGCGCTTCACCACCTTCGAGAGGGTCCAACTCAGGGAGCTCTCGGTGATGAAAAAAGCCGGCGAAAAGGCTCCCTTCGACCGCAACAAGCTGTTGCGCTCGCTGCAGATCTCCCTGCGCAAGCGGCCGGTCGATGACGAGCGCGTCGAGCTCATCGTCAACAGCATCCAGCGTCGCCTGGAAACCTTGGGCGAAAACGAGATTCCCACCAAGGTCATCGGCGAAATGGTGATGGAACACTTGGCCGAACTGGATTCGGTGGCGTACGTCCGCTTTGCTTCCGTATACCGCAATTTCCGCGAGGCCAAGGATTTCGAGGACTTCGTGGGAAAGCTGGGTGACGACGACGGCAACTGACACCAACGATGTTCACCACATGCGCGCGGCGCTGGCCCTGGCGCGCCGCGGTCTGGGCGCCGTCTGGCCCAACCCGGCGGTGGGCTGCGTACTGGTCCGCGAGGACCGGCGGGGCCGGGTGGTGGGACGCGGCTGGACGCAACCGGGAGGCCGGCCGCATGCCGAAAGCGAGGCATTGCGGCGCGCCGGCCATGAGATGGCCAGAAACGCCACCGCCTATGTCAGCCTCGAGCCCTGCGACCATTTGGGCGAGACCCCGCCTTGCAGCCAAGCCCTGGCCGCCGCCGGCGTGCGGCGCGCCGTCATCGCCGTCGAGGACCCCGATCCCCGCGTCCGCGGCCGGGGCATCGCCCGCCTCGCCGCCGCCGGCGTCGCCGTGAGCACCGGCCTGTTGGGAGACGAGGCCAGCCGGCTCAACGCCGGTTTTTTTATCAAGATCCGGCGGGGACGGCCGCTCATCACCCTGAAGGTGGCGACGACGCTTGACGGCCGCATCGCCACCCGCACGGGCGCCAGCCAATGGATCACCGGCGAGGCGGCGCGCGCCCTGGCGCACCGTTTGCGCGCCGAACACGACGCCATCCTTATCGGCATCGGCACGGCGCTCGCCGACGCCCCGCGGCTGACCTGCCGGCTGTCCGGCCTGGAACAGCGCTCGCCGGTACGCATCGTCGCCGACAGCCGCCTGCGCCTGCCGGTGGACAGCCCGCTGGTCGAAACGGCGCGGCAAACGCCGACCTGGGTGATTGCCGTCAAAGGCGGCGAGGCCGGCAAACGCGACGCCTTGATCGAACGGGGCGTCACCGTCATCGAGGCCGATCCCGGCCCCGCCGACAGGCCCGACGCTGGCTGGATGGCGGCGGAACTGGGGCGCCGCGGCCTGACCCGCGTTCTTGTCGAGGGGGGAGGGGAGTTGGCGGCGGAACTGCTGCGCGCCCGCCTCGTCGACAGGCTGGCATGGTTCCGGGCGCCACGGCTGATCGGCGGCGACGGCGTGCCGGCGGCGGCGGCGCTGGGCGTCGATGCCCCCGCCCAAGCGCCGGAATTCGCCCGAACCGCCGTCCTGCCGGCGGGACCGGACGTCCTGGAAACCTACGAGCGGATCGGCTGACCATGTTCACCGGCATCATCAGCGATTTGGGCCGAATCCGCGCCATCGCCGCGGCCGCCGACCGCCGCTTCGAAATCAGCGCCCGCCATGCCACCGGCGGTATCGGCGTCGGCGCCTCCATTTGTTGCTCGGGAACCTGCGTGACGGTGATCGACAAGGAGCCGGATTGGTTCGCTTACACCGCTTCCGCCGAAACCCTGGCTAGGACCACCATGGGCAACTGGCGCATAGGCCGGCCCGTCAACCTGGAGCGGTGCCTGAAAATGGGCGACGAAATCGGCGGCCATTTGGTCAGCGGACACGTCGATGGCGTCGCCACCGTTTTAACCGCCGCCCCCGACGGGGCGTCGCTTAAGTTGGTCATCCAAGCGCCGGAGGCACTGAAGCAGATGATCGCGGCGAAGGGGTCGGTCGCCGTCGATGGCGTCTCCCTGACCGTGAATTCCATCGACGGCGCCGCTTTCGCGGTCAACATCATTCCCCACACCCGCGATACCACCACTCTGGGAAACCTGCGGGCGGGCGACGCGGTGAATCTGGAAATCGACGTTATGGCGCGCTATGTTGCCCGCCTTTTAGCTCTAGGGGGCCAAATCTGACATATGGTACCCATACGATCGCGTTATCCGTTTCCTCGGTAGGAAGGCGCCCGCCGGCGATGCCGGCAGCATCGTCAAGGGTGCCTGACGCCCCGAGGAAACGGATAACGCGACCCGAAGGGCGGCTTTCCGAGCCCCCCGGCGCCGTTGCGCGGCGCTTGTGATGCGCCGGCATCACGGCGCGCCGCGCGCCTAGCCGGATGAACTCGGAAAGCCGTCGTATGGGTACCATATGCCAGGTTTGGCCCCCTAGATTGAGGAATAGCCGCGTGTCCCATCCCGAGCGTTTATCGTCCACCGAGGACATCATCGAGGACGCCCGCAACGGACGGCTTTACATTCTCGTCGACGACGAGGAGCGGGAAAACGAAGGCGACCTCGTCGTTCCGGCGCAGATGGCGACGCCCGAGATCGTCAACTTCATGGCCAAGCACGGCCGCGGCTTGATCTGCCTGTCGCTGACGGCGGACCGGGTGCGGGAACTGGACTTGCCGCTGATGCCGCGGCGCAACGCCTCGCGCCACCAGACGGCATTCACCGTTTCCATCGAGGCCCGGGAAGGCGTAACCACGGGAATTTCCGCTTCCGACCGGGCCCGCACCATCGCCGTCGCCATCGACCCGACGAAAGGCAAGGACAGCATCGCCTCGCCTGGCCATATCTTTCCCCTGGAAGCGAGGAACGGCGGCGTACTGGTGCGCGCCGGCCACACCGAAGCGGCGGTTGATATCTCCCGTTTGGCCGGGCTCAATCCGTCGGGGGTGATCTGCGAGATCATGAACGAGGACGGCACCATGGCCCGCATGCCCGACCTGGTCGACTTCGCGCGGCGCCACGACATTAAAATCGCCACCATTGCCGGCCTTATCGCTTACCGGCGGCGCCATGACCGCATCGTCGAACGCCAGCTGGAAACCACCCTTAACAGCCTTTACGGCGGCGAATTCCACATGCTCGTCTATGTCAACAAGATCGCCTATGCCGAACACATCGCCCTGGTCAAAGGCGATCTTTCGGCGGCCGGCCCGGTGCTTGTCCGCATGCACGCCCTCAATGTGCTCGAGGACGTGCTTGGCGAGCAAAGCGCCGGCAAGGCGCGCGAACTCCGCCAAGCCATGCAAATTATCGGCGATGAAGGCCGTGGCGTCTTGGTGCTGATCCGCGAACCGCATCCGAGCAGTCTTTCCGAGCGGGTACGGGCGCTCCTCGGCGGCGGCGAACAAACGACCGGCGAACTACGCGATTACGGTGTCAGCGCGCAGATTTTGCTCGATCTCGGAGTCAAGAACATGATCTTGCTGTCCAACACCAAGCGGACCATTATCGGTCTCGAGGGCTACGGGCTTTCCGTGGCCGGGCAGCGCCCCATCTCCCCGGACGAATGATGAAATGAGCGATTCCCCGCATGTCCTGATCGTCGAAGCGCGCTTCTACGAGGACATCGCCGAGGAACTAGCGAATGGCGCCGGCGCCGTTCTCGACGAAGCCGGTATGTCATACGACCGCATTCCCGTGCCGGGAGCTTTCGAAGTGCCGGCGGCGATCCGCTTCGCCATCCGTTCGATGGAGGTCCCCTCGGCGCCTGTCCACTATTCCGGCTACATCGCGCTCGGCTGCGTCATCCGCGGCGAAACCAGCCATTTCGAATACATATGCAACGCCGCCAGCCGGGCCCTCATGGACTTGACCCTGAACCACGGCATAGCCATGGGTTTCGGCATTCTCACCTGCGACAACCGCGAGCAGGCCTGGGCGCGCGCCGCCGTCGACCAGAAAAACAAAGGTGCCGAAGCCGCCGCAACCTGCCTTAGGATGATGGAGTTGAAAAAGACTTTTCGGGCCGTTCAGCGATGAACGCCGCCAGTGCCGCCGAAAAAGCCGGCAAAAGGCCCGCCGGGCGGCACCGTAGCGCCGCCCGCCTGGCGGCGGTACAAGCCCTCTATGAAATGGACATGGCCGGGGCGGCGGCCGATCCGGTGCTTCGCGAATTCCTCCTCAGCCGTTGGACCGACACCGAAAACGGAGGCGAGGATATCGGCGGCCTGGAAACGGGCGGCTTGGCCGAGCCCGACGGCGAATTGCTGTTCGCCCTGGTCCACGGCGTCGGCGACCGCCACGCCGAACTGGACGGGCTGATCGCGCCGGCGCTGTCGGCGAAATGGACCATGGAGCGGCTGGAAACGGTCTTAAAAGCCGTTCTCAGGGCCGGGGCTTTCGAACTTCTCGCCCTGACCAACGTCCCCCCCCGGGTGGTGATCAGCGAATACGTGGACGTCGCGCATGCCTTCTTCAGCGGCGGCGAGCCTGGTTTCGTCAACAGTGTGCTGGACCATCTGGCCCGCAAGCTACGGGCTCGGGAAATGGCGGCCAAAGAGGATGGCGATGAGGGATAAGCAGCGGAAAAACGGCGAGTTCGAGATCATCAGCCGATTTTTCGCGCCGCTGGCCAAGGCCGAACCCGGTGCCTTCGCGCTGACCGACGACGCCGCCGTGCTGGTGATCGAGCCCGGGCATCGCTTGGTCGTTACCACCGACACCATCGTCGCCGGAGTCCATTTCGTCGACGCCGGCCGGCCGGACCGAATCGCCGCCAAATCGTTGCGCGTCAACCTTTCGGACCTGGCGGCCATGGGCGCGAAGCCGAGGGCCTACACCCTCTGCCTGGCCCTTCCCGATAACATCGCAAGCGACTGGGTTGGCCGTTTCGCCGAGGCCCTCGCCGCCGAGCAGGAGGTCTTTCGGGTGACCTTGATCGGCGGCGACATGGTGGCGACCCCGGGACCGCTGACCTTGACCCTTTGTGCTCTCGGCGACATTGGGGAAGGGCGCGAACTGCGCCGTTCGGGGGGACGCCCCGGCGATGTGGTCTACGTTTCCGGCGCCATCGGCGACGCCGCTCTCGGCCTGCGGGCGCTACGGGGGAAGTTGCCCGCCATCGCCAAGCATCACCGCCAGGCTCTTGTCGAACGGTATCACTTTCCGCGGCCGCGAATCGAGTTGGGGCTGCGCCTTGGCGGCTTGGCGCGGGCGGCGACGGACGTTTCCGACGGCCTGGTCGCGGATCTCGCCCACATCTGCGCCGCCTCCGGGACGGTGGCCGAGGTGCGGGCGGCGGAGATTCCCCTATCGGCGGCGGGCCGCTCCGTTGCCGCCGCCGGGGCGGAATGGATTCCGGCGGTACTGACCGGCGGCGATGACTACGAACTCCTGTTCACGGCGCCGCCGGCAAGCGGCGAGGCCATCGCCAGCCTGGCCCGCCAACTGAAGCTGCCATTGACGGCCATCGGGCGACTGCGTGAAGGCGGAAAAGGAAAAAAGAGCGTCCGCGTCGTCGACGAAAAGGGCGCCGAGATTGCCGTCTCGGCGGGCGGCTACCGTCATTTTTGAGCCCGCCGACGGCAAAAGGCAAGGGGGGCTTTGCAGGGAGCCTCGAAGCCGTGATAATGGCGGCTAAGTGACGGAGCCCGAAGGCCATGAAAATAGCAGTCATCATTTTCGCCGTCTTGGTTATGCTGGGCGGCGGCGCCGTCAGTATCATGAAATGGTTGCAGATGGGTCCGTTCGAGCCGACAGTCGAGGAACTGGCGGAACAGCAAGAATCGTCGGAGCCGCCCCGTTTCATTGATATGGATCAATTGACCATTCCCATTTTCCAGGGTGAAAAAGTGGTCGCCAACGTTCAAATCCAGCTCAAACTGGAAACCCTGGGCGAAGACAACGAGAGCAAGTTGCTGCGCCTGCTGCCCCGCCTGAGCGACGCCTTCTGGCGCGACCTTTACGGCTTCATCCCGCGCTTGCTGAGGAAAGAGCGGCAGATCGACGCCACCGTTATCAAGGAACGCTTGAGACTGATCGGCGATAAGGTCGTCGGCAAGGGCGTCATCAACAACGTCCTCGTCCAGTCTCTGACCAACTCGCCGTCCCGATAACCGATGGCCTTCATGCTTATTGCTTTCTCGCCAGGGGTCTGGCATTTTTGCGCCGCCCGCGACGCAAATTCGCATGTTCTTTTTTTCATTTCTTGATTCTCCGGCGGGAAACTTCAACCAAGAAGGAAGTTTACTAACATGGCGAACGTGTACTTGATGATTTTTGCCTGCGGCATCCTCGCCCTCCTTTACGGCGCCTACGCGGTTCGTTCGGTGCTCTCGGCGCCGGCGGGAAACGAGCGCATGCAGGAAATCTCCGCCGCCGTGCGGGAAGGGGCGCGGGCTTATCTCAACCGCCAATACCGCACCGTCGCCATGGTCGGCGCCGTCATCGGCGTACTTTTGGGATTGCGTCTGGGTTTGACGGTCGCTGTTGGTTATTTCATCGGCGCCTTTCTTTCGGCCGCCACCGGCTACATCGGCATGAACGTTTCCGTCCGCGCCAACGTGCGCACCGCCGAAGCGGCCCGCTCGGAGGGTCTTGCTCCGGCTCTCGGCATCGCTTTCAAGTCCGGCGCCGTCACCGGCATGCTGGTGGTCGGCCTCGCCCTGTTGGGTGTTTGCGGGTACTATCTCGTTTTGCGCAACGTCCTCGACACCGGTTCCGCCGCCGGCATGCGCCATCTCCTGGAAGCTCTTGTCGCGCTTGGCTTCGGCGCTTCCTTGATTTCCATTTTCGCCCGCCTGGGCGGTGGCATTTTCACCAAGGGCGCCGATGTCGGCGCCGATCTCTCGGGAAAGATCGAGGCAGGCATTCCCGAGGACGACCCCCGCAATCCGGCCGTCATCGCCGATAACGTCGGCGACAACGTTGGCGACTGCGCCGGCATGGCCGCCGACCTGTTCGAAACCTACGCCGTCACCGTCGTCGCCACCATGCTGCTGGCGGCCATCTTCTTCACCGGTCCGTTGCGGGAAACGATGATGGTCTACCCGCTGGCCATCGGCGCCGTTTGCATCATCGCCTCGGTCGTCGCCACCTTCTTCGTCAAACTCGGCCCCGGCAACAACATCATGGGGGCGCTTTACAAGGGGTTCATCGCCAGCGCCGTCATATCGGCCGCGTTGATCGCGGTTCTCACCTATTGGCTGCTCGGGTTCAACGAGCTTTACACATACACCGGCGGGACGTTCACCGGCGCGCAACTGCTTGTCTGTGCCTTCGCCGGCCTCGTCGTCACCGGCCTGATCGTCTGGATCACCGAATACTACACCGGCACCAATCACCGGCCGGTGCTGAGCATCGCCCAGGCCTCGACCACCGGCCACGCCACC
This sequence comes from Rhodospirillaceae bacterium, assembly GCA_013349695.1. Lineage (GTDB taxonomy): Bacteria > Pseudomonadota > Alphaproteobacteria > Rhodospirillales > 2-02-FULL-58-16. The sequence continues at coordinate 5,949 of DUZD01000040.1, read as the reverse complement.
AACATCATCCAAGGGCTCGCCATCGCCATGGAATCGACGGCGCTGCCGGTCGTCGTTATTTGCGCCGGCATCATCGTCGCCTATCTCAGCGCCGGCCTGTTCGGACTGGCCGTGGCCGCCACCACCATGTTGGCGCTCGCCGGCATGGTGGTGGCGCTGGACGCCTATGGGCCGGTGACCGACAACGCCGGCGGCATCGCCGAAATGGCCGACCTTCCCGAGGAGGTGCGCAAGCACACCGACGCCTTGGACGCCGTCGGCAACACCACCAAGGCGGTGACCAAGGGCTATGCCATCGGCTCGGCCGGGCTCGCCGCCCTGGTGCTGTTCGCCGCCTACACCGAGGACCTCGGCCACTATTTTCCGAACCTGGAGATCACCTTCCAACTTCAGGATCCGTTCGTGATCATCGGCTTGTTCATCGGCGGGATGTTGCCGTTTCTGTTCGGCGCTTTAGGGATGAAGGCGGTGGGCCGCGCCGGCGGCGAGGTGGTCAACGAGGTACGCCGCCAGTTCAAGGAAATTCCCGGCCTTCTCGAGGGCACCGCCAAGCCCGAGTACGGTCATTGCGTCGATATGCTAACCAAGACGGCTATCAGGGAAATGGTCGTGCCCTCGCTTTTGCCGGTGCTGGCGCCACTGGTGATGTACGGGGTCATTCTCCTTTTTGTCGGTCAGGCGGAGGCGTTCACGGCGGTCGGGGCGCTGCTGGTCGGCACCATCGTCACCGGTATTTTCGTCGCCATCTCGATGACCTCCGGCGGCGGCGCCTGGGATAACACCAAGAAACTGGTCGAGGAAGGGGCGCATGGCGGCAAGGGCTCCGCCGCCCACATGGCGGCGGTCACCGGCGACACCGTCGGCGATCCCTACAAGGACACCGCCGGTCCGGCCATCAACCCGATGATCAAGATCATCAACATCGTCGCCATCCTGATGCTGGCGATCTTGGCGTGAAGGCGTTGATGACGGCGGTTCAGTAGGGCGGCGGGGATCCGCCGCCGGAATCGCCTTCCGCCTGGCGGTGCCTGTAGCGGGACATGTTGCCGAGAATCTGGTCGATGAACCCGATCTCGTTGCCGGCGGTGGGGGTTGCCCGATCAACCGGCTGGATCGCCTGACCGTGCTCGCGGCCAAGGGTGCTGATATCGGCGACGACGCCGTTGGAATCGAAGCGGAGGATGACCACGTTGCGTTCGCTGATCTCGGGCGCGAAAAATGCCAAGGTTTCGGTCCTCTTGCTGACGTAAAACCAAGTCTCCTGGCCGAAAATGGCGATGCTGGACGGCGAGCCGAGAATCCGCGCCACTTGCTCGCGGTTGTGTTGGCCGGTTTTGATTTCCGCAAGCAAGTCCGGATCGGGAAGATTGCCGCGGGTGTCCAGGCGGGGCGAACAGGCGGCGAGAACGATGGCCAAGGCGGCCACCGCCGGAGATAAATAACTTGAAAGAAAGCGCTTGCGCATTTTTAGTAGCGTCAAGTCTGCTCGAAACGTATGACTCGCCTTACAATGCGGGAACAATCATGGTTTGCCTGGAATATCGCATTTCGACGGGTGATCTGTCAATCTCTGGATGGGCCTCGGGATGGCCCCGGCGCGGCGGCGGGTGGCGGCGGTGAGCTTTTGGCGCCGAGTCCTCGAACCCCGCCGCGATGAGCACGCGCAAGCGCTCTATGCCGCCCTGGTCAAACAGGCGAGGCGGCCCGAATTTTATCTCGGCTGCGGCGTTCCCGATACCATCGATGGCCGCTTCGAGATGATCGCCTTGCACGCTTTCCTGCTTTTGCGCCGGCTCAAACGGGACCGCCAACAGACGGCGGATTTGGCCCAGGCCGTGTTCGATCTTATGTTTACCGACATGGACGAGAATTTACGGGAAATGGGAACCGGCGATCAGGGCGTCGGCAAACACGTCAAGGCCATGGCGACGGCTCTTTATGGCCGCATCAAAGCCTACGAGAACGGTTTGGCCGGCGGCGGCCTCGACCAGGCCATCAGGCGCAATCTGTTCGGCACCGCAACCCCTAAAGCCACGGAGGTGGCGCGCCTTGCCCGGTATCTCAGGCGGGAGGCGGCCGCCCTCGATGCCGCCGGCCTCGATCAGCTGTTGGCGGGCCAAGTCGCCTTCGGTCCGGCACCGGCCGGAACGGCGGAGGAGACGGCATGAAAAAATCCCCCGCCCCCGAATTCTCTCGTCCCGTCTTGGCGGAAAGCCTGCCAGACGAGGGCGAAACCTTCGATATCGAGGCCGATGCCTTGGAAAGGCAGGCCTTGGCCAAGCGGTTCGGCTTGCTGTCCCTGGAGGCATTGACGGCCCGCATCCTTCTCACGCCCACCGCCGGCGGCGCCGCCGCCAGCGCCAGGGGCAGCCTCGCCGCCCAACTCACCCAGCCCTGCGTGGTCAGTCTCAAACCCGTCGAATCCCGGATCGAGGCTACCTTCGAGCGGTTTTATGGGCGCCGGACGGAGCCCGGAGCGAGCGCCGGGATCGATATCGGCCCGCTGGCCGGGGAGGAGGACTTTCCCGAGCCCCTCAGGGCCGGCGCCATCGATCTTGGCGAGGCCGCCGCCGAGCAGTTGGCGCTGGAATTGGATCCATTCCCGCGCCTCAAGGATGCCGCTTTCGCCGGCTATTCCAGCGGCGGCGAGCCTGCCGCCGCCGAAGGCTCGTTCGCGGCTCTCGCCAAGCTGAAAAAAAAATCGTCCATCAAGTAAGTTTAGCGGTTTGCTCCACCCCGCAATGATGTGTATTTTAGTTGCCGTTCCCTGACATTCCCCGAGCCGTTTTGCGGAAGAGGGCGATCCCGAGGAAGGTGTTTCACCATGGCTGTCCCGAAGAAAAAGATTTCCCGGTCGCGCCGCGACATGCGCCGCTCCCACGACGCGCTCAAAACGGCGGCGTACGAGGAATGCCCTAATTGCGGTGAACTCAAGCGGCCGCACCATATTTGCCTGTCCTGTGGCCACTACAACAACCGCGAGGTCATGGATATGGGCGACGACGCCTGACCTTCACTCCGCAACGGGCCTTAACACAGAGGACCATCGCTTTTTGTCTATGCGCTTGACGCTCTCCCTGGACGCCATGGGCGGCGATAATGCTCCGCTGGCGGTTGTGGAAGGGGTCGATAAGACTCTGGACCGCCACCCTGACGTGGATTTTCTTCTCTTCGGCGACGAAGCCCTTCTGGCAGCGATCGTCGAGGGGTTTCCGCGCGTCAAGGCCGTTACGCGGATTCATCACGCGGCCGAGGTGATCACCAACGATCAAAAGCCGGGGACGGCCCTGCGTTCGGGAAAAAAATCCAGCATGCGTCTGGCCATCAATGCCGTCGCCAGTGGCCAGGCGGCGGGCATTGTCTCGGCCGGCAACACCGGCGCCTTGATGGCCATGGCTAAGTTCGTGCTCAAGACCCTGCCCGGAATCAACCGTCCGGCCATCGCCACCTGTTTTCCGACGCAGCGCGGGGAATCGGTGATGCTCGATTTGGGCGCCAACGTCGAGTGCGACGCCGACAATCTGGTGCAGTTCGCGGTCATGGGGGAGGTCTTCGCACGCAATGTCTTTGGCCTTAACAAGCCGTCCGTCGGCATCCTCAACATCGGCGCCGAGGGCCTGAAGGGCAATACCGCCGTCCAGGAGGCCTCTCTCATCCTTCAGGACACCGGCCTGCCCATCAAGTTCTCCGGTTTCGTCGAAGGCGACGACATCGGCGCCGGCACCGTCGACGTCATCGTCACCGACGGCTTCACCGGCAATGTCGCCTTGAAAACCACCGAGGGCACGGCCAAGCTTGTCAGCGCTTTCCTGAAAGAGGCGCTGACGAGTACACCCCTGGCGCGGCTCGGAGCGATGCTTGCCAGCCCCGCCCTTAACGCCTTTCGCAGGCGCCTCGACCCCCGCCGCTACAACGGCGCCATGTTCCTGGGCCTCAACGGCATCTGCGTCAAAAGCCACGGCGGCACCGACGCCCTGGGCTTCGCCAACGCCATCCATGTGGCGGTGGAGCTGATCGCCGACGGCGTCAACGACGGCATCAAAAAAGATTTTGCGCAACTCAGCACGGAACCGCATAATGGCCGTCAGGCCGCCGCCGGCTGATGGCTCCGCGCTCCCGGATCATCGGCTGCGGGTCTTATCTGCCCGAGCGCGTTCTCACCAACGATGAGCTCGCCCGCAAGCTCGACACCAGCGACGAGTGGATCACCGCGCGCACCGGAATCCGCCAGCGCCATATCGCCGCCGCAGGCGAACTGACCTCCGATCTCGCCTACCAAGCAGCGCGCCAAGCGCTCGAATCGGCCGCTATCGGCGCCGAAGAGCTCGACCTGATCGTGCTGGCGACGACGACGCCGGACAACACCTTTCCGGCCACCGCCACCAAGGTGCAGGCGTTGCTCGAAGTCAACCGTGGCGCCGCCTTCGATGTCCAGGCCGTCTGCACAGGCTTTCTTTTCGCCCTTTCCACCGCCGACAGCTTCATCCGCACGGGCCAGGCCAGGACGGCGCTCGTCCTCGGCGCCGAGACGTTCTCCAGGATCGTCGACTGGCGGGACCGCTCCACCTGCGTCATTTTTGGCGACGGCGCCGGCGCCGTCGTCGTGCGCGCCGGCGAGGAGGGGGAGGGTGGCGGCCAAGAGCGGGGCATTTTGTCGTTTCATCTGCATTCCGACGGACGCTTGGGCGACCTGCTTTTCGTCGACGGCGGACCGTCATCGACCCAGACCGTCGGCACCGTGAAGATGTCCGGACGCGAGGTTTTCCGGCACGCCGTCGTCAATCTCGCCGACGTCGCCCTCGAGGCCCTGGAGGCCAACGGCTTGACCATCGGCGACGTCGACTGGCTGGTGCCGCACCAGGCCAACAAGCGCATTCTCGAGAGCACCGCCCGCAAACTGGGGCTTCCGGCCGAGCGCGTCGTCGTCACCGTCGACCGCCACGCCAACACCTCCGCCGCCTCGATTCCCCTGGCCCTCGAAGAAGCGGTCGGCGACGGCCGCATTCGCCCTGGGCATTTGGTGCTGATGGAAGCCATGGGCGCCGGCATGACCTGGGGAGCGGGCCTGGTCCGCTGGTAGCCCCGAGGCTGCTGAACAACTCTATTGCCGGCGACCCGCGAACGTGATTCCCTTTTTTTGAGAATTATTGAGAAGGAGGGACAGCGTTTATGGGCAAGCAGTCGGTCGGCGGGTCGAAGGATCGGAGATTGAATGGACGGAAAAACAGTTGGCGCGTCGAGCGATCAGAGAATATGTCGATGCGCTTGAGGGCGAGAATGCACCGACCAACCCCGATCGTAAGCCAAAGGCCATGTCCCCCACCGACCCCACGGCGGCCTGGACGGCGCGCGGGCGTAACAAGGTCATGTTCGGCCATAGCCTGAACTATCCGATCGGCATGGAAAACGCCGCCGTCCTTGATGTTGAAGCAACACCAACGCGCATCTCCAAGGAGGGGAGGTGGACGCCACCGAGACCGTGATCGAGCGGACGCAAGACCGCTTCGCCCTCAAGCCCCGTCACACCGCCGGCGATGTTGCCTACGGCACCGGAGAGATGCTCGGTTAGTTAATCGCGGCCTCTATATCTGTCCAGGCGGCAAGGAGTTGAAACCCCAATTTCCCAAATGACCACACCTTTAACTGAACTTTCATTGTGATTCTGCTATAAGAATTATTATGTTATAGGCGGATTTGGTAATATCGGCAAAACACCGGGCAGGTCGGTGCGAAAAGGCGTCGGGCTATCCTCCCGGTGTCATTCCGGACGGCGCGGAACGCCGAGCCGGAATCCAGTAACCTCTTCCATCCGTGGTAGTCTTTGCCTACGATTGGCTCTGATGGAAGGCTATCTAGGAAATGTCGGATAATATTTGTGCCAAGATGTCCGATACCACTGATCCAAACGTCAAAGATAAGATGAACAATATCGATTGGGAGGTCTTCTTC
>DUZD01000039.1 GCA_013349695.1 Rhodospirillaceae bacterium | reverse complement strand
CGGCGTTGCGCGGCGCTTGTGATGGATTGACATCACGGCGCGCCACGCGCCTAGCCGGGAAACTCGGAAGCCCGTCGTATGGGGTCAGGAATCCCGCCGGGGTGTACTAGTACCGCTGGGCGGTACTAGGGAACTTCTATTCCGCCGCCTTTATCGGCGGACCGGAGGCTGCCTTGCGGTAAATCTCGCCGCCGCCTTCAATGAATTCCCGCGATTTCCCGGCCATGCCCTTCCTGGCGTAGTCGCGCACGTCCTGGGTGATCTTCATGGAGCAGAACCTGGGGCCGCACATCGAGCAGAAGTGGGCCGTCTTGGCGCCTTCGGCGGGCAGGGTTTGGTCGTGGAAGTCTTCCGCCGTCAGCGGATCCAGCGACAGGTTGAACTGATCCCGCCAGCGGAAATCGAAACGGGCCCGGCTGAGCGCGTCGTCGCGGGCGCCGGCGCCGGGATGGCCCTTGGCGAGATCGGCGGCATGGGCGGCGATGCGGTATGTGATGACTCCGACCCGCACGTCGTCGCGGTCGGGCAGGCCCAAATGCTCCTTGGGCGTCACGTAACAGAGCATGGCGCAGCCGTACCAGCCGATCATCGCCGCGCCGATGCCGGACGTGATGTGGTCGTAGCCCGGCGCGATGTCGGTGATCAGCGGACCCAGGGTATAAAAAGGGGCTTCGTCGCAGCAGTCGAGCTGTTTGTCCATGTTGACCTTGATCTTGTCCATCGGCACGTGGCCCGGGCCTTCGATCATCACCTGGCAGTCGTGCCGCCAGGCGATGCGGCATTGCTCGCCTATGGTCTCCAGTTCGGCGAACTGGGCTTCGTCGTTGGCGTCGGCGATCGAGCCGGGGCGCAGACCGTCGCCCAGCGAGAAGGCGATGTCATAGGCGCGCACGATCTCGCAGATGTCCTCGAAATGCTCGTAGAGGAAGCTTTCCTTGTGGTGGGCCAGGCACCACTTGGCCATGGCCGCGCCGCCGCGCGAGACAATGCCGGTGACGCGCTCGGCGGTCAGCGGAACGTGACGCAGGCGGAGGCCGGAATGGATGGTGAAATAATCGACGCCCTGTTCGGCCTGTTCGATCAGGGTATCGCTGAAGATGTCCCAGGTCAGCTCCTCGGGGATACCGCCAACCTTTTCCAGCGCCTGGTAGATGGGCACGGTACCGATGGGAACGCTTGAGTTGCGGATGATCCACTCGCGGGTGTTGTGGATGTTGATTCCGGTCGACAGATCCATGACCGTGTCGGCGCCCCAGCGGATCGCCCATACCATCTTGTCCACTTCCTCGGCGACCGACGAGGTCACCGACGAGTTGCCGATGTTGGCGTTGATCTTGACCAGGAAATTACGGCCGATGATCAACGGCTCGCTCTCCGGGTGGTTGATGTTGGCGGGGGCGATGGCGCGGCCCCTGGCGATTTCGTCGCGGACGAATTCGGGCGTCACCAAATCGGGAATCCCGGCGCCGAAGGACTCGCCGCTCGCCGGCGCGCTTGCCGCCTGGCGTTCGCGGCCTTCGTTCTCGCGAATGGCGATGAATTCCATTTCCGGGGTGACGGCGCCGGCGCGGGCATAAGCCAATTGTGTCACCGTCCGGCCGGCCTTGGCCCGCATCGGCCGATGGACGACGGGAAAGCGGGCGACCTGGGCCGTTTCCTCTTTCAGGCCGTTGTCTTCCGGCTTGATGTCGCGGCCCTTGTATTCCTCGACGTCGCCGCGGGCGGCGATCCAGTCGGCCCGGAGGCGGGGCAGGCCGGCGAGGATGTCGATTTTAGCTTGCGGGTCGGTATAGGGGCCGGAGGTGTCGTAAACGCAAATCGGCGGCTCGCCGGAGCTCGGCTGCAAGTCGATCTGGCGGGCCGGAACGCGCAGGTCCGGGTGGATCCGGCCCTTATGGTGGACCTTCCGCGAGCCCGGAATCGCCCCGGTGGTGACGGAAAACCGTTCTCTCATAAGAATCTCCTTCAATTTGTCCCGGCCGCGGCTTTGGCGCCGGCGCCGGGTTCAGGAGATCCGGGAAGAAACGTCGATGGCGGAAATGACAATCGATGACGTTCCGATTCCTACGCCGGCATGACCCGGATCAGGTTCGAAGGGTCTTCCGCCGTTGCGCCGGCAAGAAGCCAGGCGACGGACGGTCTCTCAGCCCCTTCATGGGGCGCCCCTTGGAACTGCGCTGAATCTTGTCTTGGCGGCGGCCGCTGTCAAGGGAAAAGCGGCGCGGCGAGTCGGCTATTCGTGCCGCCTTTGCAAAACCGCGACGAAAAATCCGTCGGTGCCGGTGGCGGCCGGACTCAGACGCAAATACGGTCCGGCGGCGGGACAGCAACCGGGCAACGTTTCCGCCCAAACGTCGGCCACGGAGAGGAGGGTGAAACCGGGGTGGGTTTCAAGGAACCAGGTTATTTGTTCTTCGTTCTCCTCTTCGAGCAGCGAACAGGTGGCATAGACGAGCCTGCCGCCGACCTTGGTCAACCGGTGGGCGGCGGCGAGGATGCGCCGCTGTTGTTCGGCGAAGCGGGTCACGTCATCGCGGCTCAGCCGCCATTTGGCCTCTGGGTCGCGGCGCCAGGCGCCGGAGCCGGTACAGGGCACGTCGAGGAGCAGCCGCTCGGCGATGGCTTGGTTTTCCGCCGGCCAGGCGTCGGCGAGCAGCCTTGTCTCGACGATGGTGGCTCCGGAGCGGCGCAGCCTGGGGATCGTTTTGCGCAGCCGGTTTTCCGAGACGTCGGCGGCGATGACCCGCCCCTGGTTGGCCATGGTGGCGGCCAGCGCCAGCGCCTTGCCGCCGCCGCCGGCGCAGAAATCGACCACCGTCATGCCAGGCCCGGCGGCGGTCAAAAGGGCGATCAGTTGCGAACCTTCGTCCTGGACCTCGACCAGGCCGTCGCGGTAGGCGGCGGCGGCGGCGAGGTTGGCGCGTCCGCCCAACCGCAAGCCGACGGGCGAGAAGGGAGTGGGTTCGGTTTCAATGCCGTCCCTGGCCAGGGCGGCGGCGGCGTCGCCACGGCCGCCCTTCAGGCTGTTGGCGCGAAGGTCGACCGACGCCGGCCGATTGAGCGCCGACATTTCGGCGGCCAGGGAATCACCGAAAAGCCGGCGCAAGGATGCGTCCAGCCAGGACGGATATTCGAGGGCGACGGCGGCGGGCATGTCGGCATGGCCAAAGGTTCGGCCGGCCAGGGACCGGGCCAGGCTTTCCTCGTCGGCGGTCAGCGGCGGCGGCGCGTATAGGCCGCCGTTGAACAAGGCCCGCACCCCGTCCAGGCCGAGTCCATCGGACAAGCAAAGGTCGGCGATAAGAACGCGGCGCGGATCGCCATCCCGATCCTGGGCGCCGCCGCCGTCCGCCGCCGCTCGGGCGATCCACCATTCGAGGCGGCGCCGGCGGCGCAGCAAATCGAAAAAACGGCCGGTGACGGCGCGCCGGTCCTTGGCGCCGGCGTAACGGCGGCGGCGGAAATAAGAAGAAACGGCCACCTCGGCGGCGGTCGGCGCCGAAGCCATGTTGACCAGCAGGTCAATCGTCGCTTGAAGCCGCGCCGCCGGTGTCATGCCGATACGCCCCCCGGGGTGCTCCTTGGTATCAATCGCCGCCCCGGTAGTTGGGCGCCTGGCGGGTGATGGTGACGTCGTGCACATGGCTTTCACGCAAGCCCGCCGCCGTGGTCCGGCGGAAGCGGCAGTTTTTCCGCATCTCGGCGATGCAGACGTTGCCGGTGTAACCCATGCCCGAACGCAGGCCGCCGACCAGCTGGTGGATGATATTGGCCAACGGTCCCTTGTAGGGGACGCGGCCCTCGATGCCTTCCGGGATCAGCAACTGGTTGTCGAGAGTTTCCTCCTGGAAATAACGGTCGGCCGATCCCTCGGCCATGGCGCCGAGGGAGCCCATGCCCCGGTAGGATTTATAAGACCGTCCCTGGTACAGAAAAACCTCGCCCGGGCTCTCGTCGGTGCCGGCGAAGAGGGATCCGATCATCACGCAGTCGGCGCCGCCGGCGACGGCCTTGGCGATGTCGCCGGAGTGTTTGATGCCGCCGTCGGCGATCAACGGAATATCACGCTTTCGGCAGACTTCCGCCGTCTCGAAGATGGCGGAAAGCTGGGGCATGCCGACGCCGGCGATCATCCGGGTGGTGCAGATGGTCCCCGGCCCGATGCCGACCTTGACGGCGTCGGCGCCGGCGTCGATCAAGGCCTTGGCGCCGTCGGCGGTGGCGACGTTGCCGGCCACCACCTGGGTGTAGTTGCTGAGCGTCTTGATTCGTCTCACCGTCGCGATGACGCTTTTGGAATGGCCGTGGGCGGTATCGACGACGATGACGTCGGCCTCGGCGTCGAGCAAGGCTTCGGCGCGAGCGGCGCCGTCGCCGCCGACGCCGGTGGCGGCGGCGGCGCGCAGCCGTCCCTGTTCGTCCTTGCAGGCGGTGGGGAAGCGCTGGGCTTTTTCGATATCCTTGACGGTGATCAGGCCGATGCAGCGGAAATCACCGTCGACCACCAGCAGCTTCTCGATCCGGTGCTGGTGCAGGATGCGCTTCGCTTCCTCGCGGTCGATGCCTTCGTTGACGGTGATCAGCGGCCGGTCGTCACTGTGCCGGGTCATCAACTCGCTGACCGGCTGGTCGGGATTGTCGGCGAAGCGGACGTCGCGGTTGGTGAGGATGCCGACCAGCCGGCCGTCGCCGTCCTCGACCACCGGGATGCCGGAGAAGTGATGGCTTTCCATGATGGCGAGGGCATCGGCCAGGATCGCCTCGGGACGGATGGTCACCGGATTGACGACCATGCCGGATTCGAATTTCTTGACCTTGCGCACATGCCCGGCCTGCTCGTCCGGCTCCATATTCTTGTGGATCACGCCGAGGCCGCCGGCTTGGGCCATGGCGATGGCCATGGCGCTTTCGGTGACCGTGTCCATGGCCGCCGAGATCAGGGGAATGCCGAGTTCGATGGTCGTCGTCAGACGCGTCCGGATCGATGTTTCCGATGGCAGGACGTTGGACTCGGCGGGAACCAAGATCACGTCGTCGAAGGTAAGCGCCTCGGGAATATTCATGCCGTCTCCTCTGAGAGCTCCTCGAAGAAGAGTTGGCGGCGTATCATACACATCGCATGAGCATTGCCAAGACGATTTGGCGGTTGCGCTCTCTAGTTGTGCCTGTTCAAATCAATGATTCCCTGAAAGAGAACCATTGGTTTGAACGGTCGGCACACGATTCACTGAAAACCGTGTATCGACCGCTCCAACAGAAATTCGGTGACAGCATACTAATTTCCAAGATCGGCGATTCCGCGACTTCCATGCCTGACGGTTGGAATTAAGTATGCTGTCACCGAATTTCCCGTTGGAGCCGATACGCTAGCCGCCGGATGACCCCTTAAATCCCTGGGCGACGACGTAGACTTCCGCCGAGGCGGGACGGCTCGCCGGCGGCTTGGCGTGGCGGACCCTCTTGAACAGGCGTTTCATGCGCGCCAACAGTTCTCGTTCCGTGCCGCCCTGGTAGACCTTGGCGACGAAGGCGCCGCCGGGCGCCAGTATCTGTTCGGCGAAGTCCAGCGCCGCTTCGGCCAACGCCACGATCCGCAAATGGTCGGTGCCGGCGTGGCCGGTGACCGGCGCCGACATGTCCGAAAGCACCAGGTCGGCCGGGCCGCCCAGGGCCTTGGCGAGAAGCTCGGGGGTGTTTTCGTCGAGGAAATCGCGGCGAATCGTCGTCACCCCCGGCGGCGGCTCCATCTCGGCGATGTCGAGGGCGACGACGTGGCCGCCTCCTTGGTGTCCCGCCTTCACCCTTTCGGCGGCGACCCGGCTCCAGCCGCCCGGCGCCGACCCTAAATCCACCACCCCGAGGCCGGGTCCGAGGAGATGGAAGAGGTCGTCCAGCTCGATGAGCTTGAAGGCGGCGCGCGACGGATAGCCCAGGCGCCGCGCTTCCGCCACGTAGGGGTCGTTGAGCTGGCGCTCGAGCCAGCGGGTGGAAGAAAATTTCCGGCCCTTGGCCGTTTTCAGCCGCGTTTTCAGGCGGCGCCCGCCAATCCGGCTTCCCCGGCCGCCTGCCTTGCCGCGGCGGCTGCTCATCGCGGCCCACCGACGCGCCGCCGGCGGCGGACGTCGTCGATCGGTCCCGGTTTTTCCACTCGCACCCGAACCTTCCTTTCGCCGCAAATGAATATCCGATTTCGGCCGGCGGCGCAAAACCATCTACCCTCGCGAAAGATGATATGATAGAAACCGCCCGCCAAACGTTGGGGCGTAGCCAAGCGGTAAGGCAACGGGTTCTGGTCCCGTGATCCCAGGTTCGAATCCTGGCGCCCCAGCCATTATTGTTATTTTCGGATAAGTGTCTCGGCGCCAATGGCTGGAGGGCGACTCAGGTGAGCGAAGCCGAAACCGCGACCGGCGAAGGCGCCCGTAACTTTATCCGCGACATCGTGCGCGCCGACGTGGAGGCCGGCCGGACCGGCACCGTCGTCACCCGCTTTCCGCCGGAACCCAACGGCTACCTGCATATCGGCCACGCCAAGTCGATATGCCTGAATTTCGGCATCGCCGAGGAGTTCGGCGGCCGCTGCCACCTGCGCTTCGACGACACCAACCCGGCCAAGGAAGAGCACGAATATATCGAGTCCATCAAGAAAGACGTCCGCTGGCTCGGCTTCGACTGGGGGCGGCACCTTTACTTCGCCTCCGATTATTTCGAGCGCCTTTATGAATGGGCCGAACATCTGATCGGCGAGGGGAAAGCCTATGTCGACGACCTCTCGCCCGACGAAATACGTGAATACCGCGGCACCTTGACCGAGGCCGGCCGAAACAGCCCCTACCGGGAGCGCGGCGCGGAAGAAAACCTCGATCTCTTTCGCCGCATGCGGGCCGGCGAATTCACCGAGGCGACGCGGGTTCTGCGCGCCAAGATCGACATGGCGTCGGGCAACATCAATCTCAGGGATCCGGTGATCTACCGCATTCTGCGCGCCGCCCACCCGCGCACCGGCGATAGCTGGCGTATCTACCCCACCTACGACTTCGCGCACGGCCAGTCGGACGCCATCGAAGGCGTGACCCATTCGCTCTGCACGCTCGAATTCGAGGACCACCGCCCGCTCTACGACTGGCTCGCCGCGAACCTGCCGGTACCGTCGCGGCCCAAGCAGTACGAATTTTCGCGCCTCAACCTCAGCCACACGGTGCTGTCGAAACGAAGGCTTATCGAGCTCGTCGAGGACGGCCACGTCAAGGGCTGGGACGATCCCCGCATGCCGACGCTCGGCGGCCTCCGGCGGCGCGGCTTTCCGGCCGCCGCGATCCGCGACTTCGCGGGGCGCATCGGCGTGACGAAGAGCGGCAACGTCGTCGAAATGGCGTTGCTGGAGCATTGCGCCCGCCAGCTCTTGAACAAGATCGCGATGCGCCGCTCCGCCGTTTTGCGGCCGCTCAAGGTGATCATCGAGAACTATCCGGAGGGCAAGACCGAGGAGCTGGACGCGATCAACAACCCCGAGGACGCCGCCGCCGGCACGCGCGCCGTGCCGTTCTCACGCGAGATTTACATCGAGCGCGACGATTTCATGGAGGCTCCACCGAAGAAGTTCTTCCGGCTCGCGCCGGGCCGCGAGGTGCGGCTGCGTTACGCCTACTTCATCACCTGCCGCGAGACGGTCAAGAACGGCGCCGGCGAGGTGACCGAGCTCATCTGCACCTACGACCCGGAGACCCGCGGTGGCAACGCCGCCGACGGACGCAAGGTGAAAGCGACCCTGCATTGGGTGTCGGCGGCGCATGCCATTGGCGCCGAGGCGCGGCTCTACGATCATCTGTTTACCCAGGCGGAGCCGGGCGCCGACGGCGATCTCGTCGATGATCTCAATGACGATTCATTAACGGTGTTGACAAATTGCCGCCTGGAACCGGCATTATCGGACGCCTCGCCCGGCCAGCCGATACAGTTCGAACGCCAGGGCTATTTCTGTCTTGACGCGGATTCGACTCCCGCGAGGCTGGTATTCAACCGCACCGTCGGCCTGCGCGACACCTGGGCCAAGATCCAGGCAAAGGCGAGGGCTTAGGGCATTTCATGGCTGCGGGGACTGTGCGGCGGGTATCGCGTCGCCGGACCTCGGAAAATGCTCTAGGCCGTCACATTTTCTCGAATCTATCGAACATGTCTTCGTAGCATTTCCGCCATAACAGCCATTTGTCGCTTTCGGTATCCGGGCGTTCCATATCCGGCAATTCCGAGGTGGTGTCGTCCGGCGTGATGAAGCAGAAGAGCTGGCGGAAGATTCCCGGCGCCAGGACAGTCAATGGATTCATCGACACTTTGGGATCCTCGATCGGACCTGTCATGGTGTAAGTAGCGGCGAAAACGCCGCCGCCCTTATCCTCGCCGGTGAAAATAGGTCCCAGAATCGGAATCGTGCCCATGACGCCGAAAGCGGCGTTGATCGCATAGGCCGGCACCATGGTTCCTTTCAAGTCCACCACTTCGGCATTGGTGTATATCTTGCCGGACGCCGTAAAACCTAGGGAAAAACCCGTAATTTTAGTATCCTTGATCTCCAGGACGCCGCCATTGAGGTTGAACGGAGCCTCGAGGGAAGTGAAGGCAAGCCCCTCGGCTTCCAGGCTTTCGAGAATCCCCGTCAGCGCCATGATGCTGACCAAATGGGCGAGGGCCGGAGCCCGGATCACGCGGTAGTCATTGATGATCAATTTCCCCTTCAAGGAAACATCGGCGGCGGTGTCGTCGAATTCGCCCGTAACTTCTAAAGTGCCGCCAACCATGTTTTCATAGAAACCGAAGATTTTTAATATCGTTCCGGCGTCGTCGGCCTCGATCGACAGGCGGCGGTTGCCGTTACCGCCAGGCTCGAGTTTTAAGGTTATCCATTTGCCTTCATCCCCCTCGGCATCGAGGATAATGTCGCTCCATCTGTCGCCGTCGCGGGCAAATGTCCCCACTAACCTTCGCAAGGCACGGTCCGGGCCCAGCCATACGCGGTCGAGAGCGGCGGAAAGGCTAAAACGCAATGTTGGATCCTTTTTCCCGGGCTTGTCCTTGAACAGATTCTCGAACATGGGCGCCAGATCAAAGCTGGCGCCGCGGAAGCTGAGGGTCCAGCCACCGTCGTCTCCCGGAACCAAGTCGCCTGACATATCCGTCCTGCCGTAAATAATCCGATCCAGGTTGATCCGTACCAACTCGGCCCCATCCGCCGTGTAGCGGGCGGAACCTTTAACCACCATGCCGCCGCCGGTGAAGGCGAAACGCGGAACGTCGATGATCAGGTCGTCTTGCAATTTCAGGTCGATCTCCGCCATGCCGCCGATTCCCTTTCCCTTGCTCCATCCCAAAGCGGGAAATTCCATTGCCAGCCTGGTCAGGTCGGCGGTGATTTTCAGGCTGTCCGGATGATTATCAAAATCGGTCAAGCGCAACTCGGCGAGTAAGCCGCCATTGATGCGGTCGCCCGATAACGACCCGAGGTCGATGCCAAAATCGCTAATACGCTGAATGTCCCTGATGTAAAAGCTGACATCGTAAAGGTTGCGGAAGGGAACCTTGTCGCCGAAGTTCCTCCGCCACCCCAACATGGCGGGGAAAGCCCCCAACTTGACCTCGCCGGCGACGTCCATTCCCTGCTTGTCAACTTTTATATCCAGATCGCCGTTTCCGAGATCCTGGCCGAGCAGGAC
This sequence comes from Rhodospirillaceae bacterium, assembly GCA_013349695.1. GTDB lineage: Bacteria > Pseudomonadota > Alphaproteobacteria > Rhodospirillales > 2-02-FULL-58-16. The sequence goes on along the minus strand of DUZD01000039.1, from coordinate 5,678 downwards.
GTTGGCGGCGGAAACGTTCTTCAGCCGCGAGGTGGCGGAAACCTCGACCTGGTCCAAAGTGAGGGCGTTTTCAACGATGAAACGCAGCTTCAAACGGGTTCCGGATACGCCGCCGGTTTTGGCCGGATCGATGCCAAGGGCCGAGGCGAATCCGAGGGGCTTGCTGTCGACCAGACGCAGGGCGCTTTTCACCGGTCCGCCGATGAACAGCTCGATATCGGCGAACTGATCGACCTGGTCAAGGCCGGAGAAAAAAATGGTCCCCTTATGCAAGGTTAAATCGGCGGCTTCACCGCCGCTGATGGTAATGTCGAAACGCTTCTTGTTGAACTTGGCCTTGCCGAAAACCTTTTTCGCTTTCGGCATGGGCGGCAGGTAGTCCACCGTGACCCCTTCGATGTCCATATCGCCGTCGAGCCGCTCCACCAGCAAGCCACCTTGACCGTCCGAGCGCATGCCGAGAGTGGCGCGGGCTTTGCTGACGGCGCCTTCGGAAAGGTGGCTCACGATCCAAACTTGGGCGTTTGTTCCCCAGGCGCGCGGCCAGTAGCGGGCAAAATCATCGACGGCCAGATTCTTGAGCATTCCTTTGGCGTCGACCGTCATGTCGTCGCCGATGCCATCGATAACGGCGCTCAAATGGGCCGATGGGCCTTTCAGGTCAAGGTCCAGAGAGACAACCTCCAGCCGGTTTTTTAGACCAAGGTAGCGGCCCCGGCCGCGAAGGGATTTCAACGGCATTTTGTGGTCGGTGGGGGCCGCCAGAAAGAGCATCGCGCCGTCGACAAAATCGATGGAAAGATCGTTGATTTCAAGGCGTTTCGCGATCCCGTTATAGGACCCCTTGGCGGTCAGATTCGTCAGGCCGATTTTTTGCGCATAGGACGCCAAGCCGAGTTTTTGCGCCAGTTCCTTGGGCAGTCCGATGCGGCCACGGCCGCCGGTAATCTCAAAACCGACGACATCGACCGATCCGTCAACCGTCATGCTTAAGCTCACCGTACCGGCCAGCGGCAAATCGGCGGCGTCAAAGGGGCTCAATTCAGGCAAAAGGCCGGAAAACGAAGACGGGGTGATCTCACGAAAGCTGACGCCAAGGGCCAGCCTGCCGTCGGCCGCCAAATAGTCGCCAAGGATGACGAGATCGGCTCGTTGATCCCCGACTTGGAGTCCGATGCTCACCTTGCCCTTGATCCCCTCGGCATCGCGCTCGAACCTTGCTTGGGCCGCCGGCGCCCGCCAAGACATATTGAGGACTTGGTCGATGACGGTCAGGTCGGCGTCGAAGATGTTGAAACGCGACAGATAGCTCATGGCTCGGTCGGGATCGGGGGCTGCTAGCAGATCGGCCATCAAACGTCTGAACATGACGTCCGAGTCCTCTTCGCCAGCACTGAAATCAACCTGGAATTCACCGCTAAGGCGGCGAATGAGTCTGAGTTTTGGACGAAACAGTTCTATGCTTCTCGGTGTCAGGATGCCCTGCATCAGGGCTTGGGCGCTCAACGACAGGGACAGTTCGGGAATGGAGGCGACAACCGCGTCGTTCGGTCCAAAAACGCGTACATTGACGACGCGAATATCAAGAGTTCTTTCCCATCCGGCCCAGGTCAATATGGTGTTGTCGAGACGGATACGGAAAGACCGCGGATCCGGATTCAGCGCGGTTTCGATATAAGGTGAGAGAAAGGCCAGTGAAATGGGACCCGATGATAGTTTCCAGGCCAGTAAGACCATGATGATCGCCAAGCCCGCGCCCAACCCGCCGAGAAGCTGGATGATTCTCCGGAACGTTCGCCAGATCAATGGCTCCCCCATTCACAACTCATCTTGACCGCCAACACGGGTTCACGCAGTCTGCGTCAAATCGGAGCAATTGAAAATGCGACATTATTGCTTTGCTTTCGAGCAAAGCGATCTTCCCGCCGCCGCCAGTCCCGAGCATGCGGCACTGGGTATCGAGCGCTGGCGTAAGGCAGCCGAGCGTAGCGAGGATGCCGGGATCGAAGTTTTTGCCGATTCCGTCATCGGCAACCTGACCGGCCGGCGGTTGCTGGAGGCGATTTTCGGCAACAGCCCATTCCTCACTCATGCGGCGGTCTTGGATCCCGGTTTCACCCACAAGCTTCTCATCGAGGGTCCCGATTCACTTTACACCAAGGTCATAGAAGGACTTCGGCGTTGTCGCAAGGATGGGATTGACATAGCCGAACTGGCCCGTTCCTTGCGCATCGCCAAGCGGCGGATTTCCCTGCTCGTCGCCGTCGCCGACATCACCGGCGTTTGGCCCCTGGAGCGGATTACCCATGCCCTTTCCGATTTCGCCGAAGCGACGCTCGGCTGCGCGGTTGCGTACGTTCTCAAGGATGCCGCCAGTAAGGGGGCTTTCAACCTGGTTCACCCGGAACAGCCGGAAAAAGATTCCGGTTTGGTGGTTATCGGCATGGGCAAATTGGGGGCGCGGGAGCTCAACTACTCAAGCGATATCGATTTGATCGTTCTTTACGACCATGAAAAAATCCTCACCGATTCCCCGGAAGTCCTGCAAAGCCATATGGTTCGGCTGACGCGGAATCTGGTCCGCCTGATTGACGAGCGAACCGCCGACGGTTACGTATTCCGCACCGATCTGAGACTGCGGCCCGATCCCAGCGCGACGCCATTGGCGATGCCGTTGCTTGCCGCCGAGACCTATTACGAAAGCCTGGGCCAGAACTGGGAGCGGGCGGCCATGATCAAGGCCCGCCCGGTCGCCGGCGACGGCGTCGCCGGAGAGGCTTTCCTTGATCGTCTGAAGCCCTTCATATGGCGCAAGAACCTGGATTTCGCGGCGATCCAGGACATCCATTCCATCAAACGCCAAATCAATGCTCATCGGGGTGGAAGCCACATCGCCCTTGCCGGCCACAACATTAAACTGGGGCGCGGCGGCATCCGCGAGATCGAATTCTTTGTCCAAACTCAACAACTCATCTGGGGGGGACGGGAACCCAAACTGCGTTCTCCCGTCACTGTCGAGGCATTGCTCGCCTTTGCCGAAGGCGGCCAGATCGCCGTCGAAACCGGGACCGGCCTCATCGAGGCTTACTGTTTCCTGCGCCGTGTCGAGCACCGCTTGCAGATGATCAATGACGAACAGACCCAGATTCTGCCCCAGGATGAACAGGGACTGACGAACCTGGCGGTGTTTTTGGGGTACGACGGCAAGGATGCTTTTGCCTCGGAGCTTCTCGCCCATTTGCGGCGGGTGGAGGCCCATTACGCCGAACTGTTCGAAAACGCCCCGCCGCTGGGTGCTCCGGAAGAAGCCTTGGGCAACCTTGTTTTCACCGGCTCGGAAGCCGATCCCGACACCATCCGGACCATTAAAAGCCTGGGCTTCGCAAACCCCGAAATTGTCGACACCGCCGTGCGCGGCTGGCACCACGGACACTGCCGCGCGACACGCAGCGCCCGCGCCCGCGAACTTTTGACCGAGCTGATGCCAGTATTGCTGAAGGCTCTCGCCAACACCCCGTTTCCGGATGCCGCTTTTCTTAAATTCGACGAGTTCCTTACCAATCTGCCGGCGGGCGTGCAGCTCTTTTCGATGTTCTATTCCAATCCTCATTTGCTCGATCTGCTGGCCGAGATCATCGGCCTGGCCCCTCGTTTGGCTGAACACTTGAGCCGCAGGCCCTCGATCCTGGAAAGCGTTTTGAGCGCTGACTTTTTCGATCCGCCGCCATCGCCCGATGCCCTCGACGTGGAACTGGACAGGCATTTGGTCCAGGCCGGAAACATGGAAGACGTACTGAACATCAGCCGCCGCTGGGCCAATGACCGCCGTTTCCAGGTGGGCGTGCGGACACTGCTTGGCCACATCGCTCCGGCGGCGGCGTCGCGGGGCTTGAGCAACATCGCCGAGACCGCGTTGAACCGCCTGCTTCCACGCATCGAAGAGGAGTTCGCCCGCAAGCATGGGCGGATTTCCGGTTCCGCGATGGTCATCATTGCCATGGGCAAGCTCGGCGGCCGCGAAATGACATCGACCTCCGACCTGGACCTTATATTCGTCTACACGACTCCCGACGATCGTGCCGCCTCGAAAGGCCCGCGGCCCTTGCCGCCGAGCCAGTATTTCGCCAGGTTGAGCCAGAGGTTGATTAATGCCGTCACGGCGCATACGGCCGAAGGCAGGCTGTACGAAGTCGACATGCGGCTTCGCCCGTCCGGCAAGGCGGGGCCCCTCGCCTCCAGTTTCAAGGCTTTCGTTCAATATCACCGGGACGCCGCCTGGACATGGGAGCATTTGGCGTTGACCCGCGCCCGGGTGATCGCCGGTCCGGCCAGCCTGGGCAAAAAGGTAAAAACGGTTATCCGCGATGTTTTGACCAGGCCCAGGGACGAGGATCGACTTGTCCGCGACATCGCGGAAATGCGCGAGCGCATGGATAGCGAACACCACACGGATTCGATTTGGGAGGTCAAGCATTTGCGCGGCGGCTTGGTCGACGTGGAATTCATCGCCCAATATCTGCAACTCAAACATGCCCACGCGCATCCGGAGATTCTGTCGCCGAACACCTGGATGGTATTGAAGCGCGTCCGCGACGCCGGCCTTATCGACTCTTCGGCCGCCGACCGGTTGACCGAAGCCTTGGCCCTTTGGCAGACCATCCAAGGCACGTTGCTGCTGGCCATCGAGGGGCGGTTCGACAAGCAAGAAGGGTCCGCCCTGCCCGAGGGCCTGCGGGAGACCCTGGCCGAGCTCGGCGGCGCCGTTGATTTCGCCGCCTTGAAAGCCAAGATTGAAACGATGGCGAAAAAAGTCCACGTCCTTTTCGCCGACTTGATCGAAAATCCCGCCAGAGAGTCGATGGCGAAACAAAAAACGGGAAAAGTTTAGACCGTCAGCGCGACGCCGCCCCGGCGCGGATCGCCGACGCCCTCGAAACGCCCTTGCCGGGGATCGAAACGCACGGAGTGGACGCCGCCGAAAAAAAGGTTCGTTTCCGGCCACAGCTTGTGACTGGGAAAGGCCTTGAGCAGGGCCTCGACCTGGCTTTTCCGGAATCCGGACTCGATGCTGAGCAGCCCGTTCTCGAAATGGATGCGCGGGCTTGTCACCGCCTCTTCAACGGACATGCCGAATTCCAGCAGGTTGAGGATCACCTGCAGAACGGCGGTACGGATGCGGTTGGACCCGCCCGAGCCGAAGACCGCCATGCCGCCGCCGGGATCGACCAGCAGGCAAGGCGCCATCATCGAACTCATCCGCGTATCCTCCGGCCATTGGTGGAAGCCCGAGGGGTTGATGTCTTCCTCGCCCAACATGTTGTTCATCATGATGCCGGTGCCGGGAACGATGTAGCCGGACCCCTCGCCGTTGGAAAGCGACAAGGCGGCGGCGTTACCTTTGGCGTCGATGACGCTGATGTGGGTTGTGCCCCGCCTTGCCGCCGGCCGGCCCAGAACCAGGCGGCGGTAGGTTTCGAGAAACTCGGGGTTCAGCAAGGTTTCGGCGGCGTCCTCGGGGTCCGCCTCGTTGAGACGGCTGTCGATCCTGGCCTTGTTGGTGAGCATCATGGCGGTGGCCAGGCGTTCGAGATGCCGGGCCGAGCCGAAACCGGCGGATTTCAATCCCGCCTCCCTGAGCAGCTCCAAGGCGAAGGCGACGAGGATGCCCCCCGTCGACG
>DUZD01000038.1 GCA_013349695.1 Rhodospirillaceae bacterium | reverse complement strand
TCAATGAGCATGTGTGGGGTATGGCGAGGGGAGCAAAAGCAGTGGCCATGCGCAAACGGAAAATAATCCGCGAGGATTCAATGCCCAGCCTTTTGATTCACGCCGAAGCCAATGTCCGGCAAGGCATGGATGGTCGCTGATATATTCGTAACCATCCTCCTCAAGTCCCCGCATCGCTTGGTCAGCGAAATTTTCGAATTCCATAATCATGTCGTCGTGCTAATTGAAGCCGACCTCTTCGTCGCTAACGCCAGCGCCGGCGTGACCACTTCGTCCTCGCGGCCGTGCGCCGCCAGCGCCACCGCCACGATGTGCGGCGCGGTCAGGCCGGCGGCGGCGTACTGAACTTCCGGCTTGCCGTGATGGATGACGCGATCGGGCAAAGTCATCGGCCGGAACTTCAAACCGTTGTCGAGAAGCCCCTCGGTGGCGAGGAACCGCATAACCTGAGCCGAGAAGCCGCCGGAAGCCCCTTCCTCGATGGTGATCAATAGCTCGTGCTCCCGAGCCAAGCGGCGAACCAAGTCTTCATCGAAGGGCTTGGCGAAGCGGGCGTCGGCGACGGTCGTCGGGAAGCCCTTGGCGGTCAGCTCGTCGGCCGCTTTCAGCGCTTCTTGGAGACGCCCGCCGAGGCTGAGGATGGCGGCCGCCGTCCCCTCGCGGAGGACCCGGCCCTTGCCGATTTGTAAAACCTCGCCGCGAGCCGGCATTTCGACGCCGACACCATCGCCGCGCGGATAGCGGAGCGCGCTGGGCCCGTCATCGATGGCCGCCGCCGTCGCCAACATGTGCATCAGTTCCGCTTCGTCCGACGGCGCCATGACCACGATCCCCGGCAAGCAACAAAGATAGACCAGATCGTAAACGCCGGCATGGGTGGCGCCGTCGTCGCCGACCAGGCCGGCGCGGTCAAGAATGAAACGAACGGGCAGGTTTTGCAAAACCACGTCGTGGGCCACCTGATCGTATCCCCGCTGCAAAAAAGTGGAATAGATGGCGACGAAAGGCTTGAACCCCTCGCAAGCCAAGCCGGCGGAGAACGTCACCGCATGCTGCTCGGCGATGCCGACGTCGAAGCAGCGGTCCGGATACTTCTCGGCGAACTTATCCAGCCCCGTTCCCGCCGGCATGGCGGCGGTCACCGCGACGATGCGTTCGTCCTCGTCGGCCTCCTGTAACAAAGCCTCGGCGAAAACCTTGGTATAGGTCGGAGCGGTACTTTCGGACTTGGCCCGTTCGCCGGTGACCAGATCGAATTTGCCGACTCCGTGGAATTTGTCCTCGGCCTCCTCGGCCGGCGCGTAACCGTTACCTTTCCGGGTCACCACGTGCAGCAAGATCGGTCCCGGTTCCTTATCGTCGCGGATGTTCTTCAATACCGGCAGCAGATGATTGAGGTTGTGGCCGTCGATGGGGCCAACGTAAAAGAAGCCCAATTCCTCGAACAACGTCCCGCCGGTGACCATGCCGCGGGCGTATTCCTCCGCCTTGCGCGCCGCTTCCTCCAGTCCGCGGGGAAATTTTTTCGACATTTCCTTGGCGAAATGACGGATGGAGCGATAGGACTTGGATGAAATCAGCCGTGAAAGATAGGCACTCAAGGCACCGACCGGCGGCGCGATGGACATATCGTTGTCATTGAGAACGACGATCAGTCTGGCGTCCATGGGACCAGCGTTGTTCATGGCTTCGAAGGCCATGCCGGCGCTCATCGAACCATCGCCGATGACGGCGATGACGTGGTTGTTCCGCCCAGCCAAATCGCGCCCCACCGCCATGCCAAGGGCGGCCGATATGGAAGTCGAGCTGTGGCCGGCGCCAAAAGGATCGTAGACGCTTTCGGAGCGCTTGGTGAAGCCGGAAAGACCACCGGCCTGGCGCAAGGTGCTCATCCGTTGCCGCCGGCCGGTCAAAATCTTGTGGGGATAGGCTTGATGGCCAACATCCCAGATCAGCCGGTCATCAGGAGTGTTGAACACATGGTGAAGCGCCAGGGTCAACTCGACAACGCCCAGGGAAGCTCCCAGGTGACCGCCGGTAAAAGAAACAATCCGCACCGTTTCCTGGCGCAACTCATCGGCCAGTTGAGAAAGCTCTTGCAACGAAAATCCACGGATGTCGATGGGTTCGGCGACCTTGTCGAGAACCGATGTATTTATCCTATCAGTCAATTCCGTTTCCTTAAATAAAAAAACGAGTTTTACCCTATCAGGACCGGCGTTCCACAACAAATTGCGCCAAGTTTCTCAAAGGGTCGGCTTTTTCCTCGAATATTTCAAGGTGTCGCGCCGCCTGCTCGGCGAGCATTTCGGCTCGTTCGCGGGCATGTTCGATGCCTAAAAGGGAAACGAAGGTGGCCTTGCCGGCGGCTTTGTCCTTGCCCGTCTTCTTGCCGACATCGGTTTCGTTGCCTTCGACGTCTAGAAGGTCATCGACGATCTGAAAGGCAAGGCCCAAGTCGTGGGCATAGGCGCGAAGCGCATGGCGGACGGCCTCGGGCGCCTTGCCCAAAATGGCCCCCGCTTCGCAGGAAACGGCGATCAGTTCCCCTGTCTTCATCCGTTGCAGCCGCGTTACCTCGGGTTTGTCGAGGGTCCGTTGTTTGGACAGCAAGTCGAGTATCTGGCCTCCGACCATGCCTTCTTCGCCAACGGCCTTGGCCAGTTCCTCGATCAGTTCGCAGCGGACTTTTGGATCGGGATGAGTCGCTGGATTAGCCAGAATTTCAAAAGCTTTTGTCAACAGGGCGTCGCCCGCCAGAATCGCTGTCGCCTCGTCGTATTTGATATGGCAAGTGGGCTGGCCGCGACGCAGCTCATCGTTGTCCATGGCCGGCAAGTCGTCGTGAACCAGGGAATAGCAATGCACCATCTCCACAGCCGCCGCCGTCCTCAACGCCGAGGATTCGGAGACGTTGAACAAGCCGGCGCTGGCCGTCACCAGAAACGGGCGGATCCGCTTGCCGCCGGCAAGGACGACATAGCGCATGGCCTCGGTTAAGGATTTCTCGGGGGTTTCGTCATCCACTACGAGAAAATGGCCGAGGACCTGCGTCACCGCTTCGGCGTTTTCGGCAAGGGCGTCACTGAAATTGCTCACTTGGCGGCCTCGCATGGATGAGGATTCGCCCGAATCATTACAAAAGTTCCTTCTTGCAAGTATTCATGAGAACCTGCCAGGACGCCACGACGCAAATGTTTGGAAAACATTTTCTTCCATTTGGATCATTTCAAGATTGGCCGGCGCCAGCCCGCTCCCCTTGAACCCGGTGTTTGGCGAAGTTGTTATAACACTCGGCGAGGGATCGAAGGCTGTTTGAACATTAATCCATACCCAATGGTTTGGCGGCAATGGAGTTTTCGGGGCCGAGAACGATTTTCTCTACCCGCGCCTTGGCCTCTTGCAGTTTGGCCTCGCAATGGTTCTTGAGATTGGCGCCGCGGAGGTAAGCCTTGATCGATTTCTCCAAGTCGTCCTTGCCTCCCTCGAGCCGACGGACAATGTCTTCCAACTCCGAGAGCGCCTCCTCGAAGCTCATTTTCGCAATGTCCGCCGGAATGGTTTTTTTGGCCAAGATCGTTCCTCCGGGCGGGGCGGGCCTTATCGAACAGCTAGACTAAGCGGCGGGAAGAGCGAGAGCAACCGGCAAATCAAGCATCCATAAACGCCCGCGCAAGGGCGGCGGCGGCGGCGGCGAGGGCCACCATGTCATATCCGCCCTCCAGTGTCGCCACCACCCTTCCCCGGCAGCATTCGGCGGCGATGTCGAGAAGATTTCGGGCCACCCAACCGTAGTCCTCCGTCACCAGCCTCACTTGCGCCAGGGGGTCGCTGGCATGGGCGTCGAAGCCCGCCGAAATCAACAGCAGTTCCGGTGAGAAATCCCTAAGGGCCGGGAAAACGCGCTCTTCGTAGCCTTTGCGGAATTCGGCCGAGCCGGCGCCCGGGGCGAGTTGAACGTTGACCATGTTGCCGATACGGCCCCGGTCGGTGCTGGCGCCGGTACCGGGGAAACAAGGCGATTGATGGCTGGAGGCGTAAAAGAGACCGGCGTCGCCTTCGAAAGCGGCCTGGGTGCCGTTGCCATGATGGACGTCGAAATCGACCACGGCCACCCGTTTCAGCCCGCAAACCGCTTGCCCGTGCCGGGCGGCGATGGCGACGTTGTTGAACAGGCAGAAGCCCATGGCACGGTCGGCCTCGGCGTGATGGCCCGGCGGGCGCACGGCGCAAAAGGCGTTATCGGCCTCGCCGCCAATGACGGCGTCGACGGCGGCCACGACCGCGCCGACGGCTCTCAGCGCCGCTTCGCCCGAGGCCGGCGAGATGGCGGTATCGGGATCGAGATGCCGCTGCCCGGATACCGGCATCTTCGCGAAGACGGCCTCGATGTAATGGCGGCGATGCACTCGTTCGATTTCGGCGATCTCGATCTTCGGCGCCTGGCGGCGTTCGAGCCGGGCGAACTCTTCCGTCTCAAAGGCGGCCAAAACCGCCCGCAGACGATCCGGGCATTCCGGATGGCCGGCGCCGGGATCGTGTAGGGCGCAATCCGGATGGCTGTAAAGCAAGGTGGTCATGTCGGCAAGCGCTCTCGTTCGAGGGTGGATTTCAGAATCTTCTCCACATCGTCCAACCGGGGAATCCAGCCCAGGGCGGTCCGGATTCGCGATGGCTTGACACCACGACCTCGGATCAGCGGAAAAATTACGGCTATTGTTTTGAAGGGGCGGGAAATACAAGGCAAGTTGTATTTCCCACCCCTATCGCGCCAAGGGAGGCGTTGACGCTCATCGGATTTCGAGGCACCCCATGTTTACGGATAGACGGTAAAGGCGCGACAGGGCGGACTGAAAAGCCGAACTCATCGTCCGGAGGCAATTTTCATCATCACCGTGGAGCCGGTATCGTCGAAAACCTTCAACCGGTCTTCAAAACCGGTATCCGTCCATTTCAATTTGAACCCCACCGGCTTGCCCGTCCGGCCAGGGCGAGAGGAGGCCTCCCGCAGGGTTATCTCCGAATTCCAGGGCCAATGCGTGGTTTGTCCCTCGGTTTCCCTGATGCCTTTCAGGCGAAGCCCCAGTGTAGCGCTGTCGCCGCCCGCTCTTACGCGGACCGTGCGAGCGGCGCCGAGGGGAAGCCAGCTCTCCCGGTTGGGAGGGAGGTTCAAGGTTACCTGCCTTCCCGCATCCTGGGAATCTGGAACCGTAACATCGACATGCCCCTCCCGGCTCGACTTGTTGCTTATCAGCAAGGCACTGGAATCGGTGGTCAGACCGGCGATCTCGACGGTCTTTCCGCCGTCCAGTTCCATGGAACCCTCGAAAATGGGGTTTGCGGCCACGGCATAACGCAGGGATTCGTTCTCCGCTATCCATGATTTTTCGAGATCGGTTCCCATGACGGCGTTCAGGAAGACGGCGCCCCGCTCACCGGCGCCATGGGTCAGAAAGTAGTAAAGCCTGAGTTCGTCGGTATACAAGATGGCATCGCCCGGCTTGGACATGGCGAGCAATTTGGCCGGTTGGGCCGTGTCGAAGGCTAGGTTGTCGGCATTACGGAGAATCTCGCTATGGCTCCTAAGGAAATTCAGACCGTTGAACGCCATGGCCGCGAAAGAGAGCGCCAGCAGCAGCGCGATGGCCGCCATGGCCCCTGTCATCCAGCCCCTCGGGGTAACCAGGAACTTGGTGCTGGCTAATTCCCGGAATTTGGCGCCCCCAGACCGGCGCATGCCGCCGGCGGCGATTTCCATAATCCTCCAGGCGACATAGCCAACGGCCCCGGTGAGGAGGAGGCCCAATGGAATCCACAAGCGGATGACCGTGATTCCCGGGTAACCTGGCATTGCGTGGCCGAATCCCAGGAACCACATGCCGGCCAGGACGGCGGTCAGCGTGAAGGCGTTGAAGCGCTTTTCCTTGGGCAGGGCGATGAAACCAAGCAGGACCACGAAGGCGGCCTCGAAACGGCCGCCAAGGCTATTGACCCAGGCCTGGAGAATCTCATGGCCCGCCCTGGCGTTATCGAGAATGGCATGGGTCAGCGAGTAGTCTACCTCCATGTTCCAGAACGGCCTCATGGAAAGGGCGGGGCGGTCGAAGATGAAGCCCAGGGACGAGGCGATTGCAACCAATCCGGCGCCGGCGCCCAGCACCACCCAGTTACCGGGCGTCCATGGCCTCGGCGTCCAAACGGCCAGCAAAAGCAGGGTCGCGACCGAGTAGAGGCGCCCGATGGGGTGCATTGCCAGCATCGCGGCGATGCATCCCAGGACGAGGACGGGGTGCCGTTTCTCCAATGCCATGCCTCCCCAGAGGGCGAGGGCGATGCCGAGGACAAGGTTGCTCGGCACGATGGCGTGCATGCCCTGCCCCCGAAAAAGCGTCAGGGCAAGCAGGAACATGGCGATGCCGGCCGCGCCAGCTCCCCATATGGCATAAAGGAAATAGCCGGCGGCGATTCCCAGCAACGCCAGGCCGGCGTACTGCACATAGGCATAGGCCCGCTCCCAGGAAATGCCCGCCGAGTTAAGTGCAAGGAGGAGCGTGGAGTGCGCAAGATGGTACTGAAACAGCGTCCGGGTATATTGCCGGAAACGCGAATTCGAGACGGAGGGATCGGACGAAGGCGCCGTGGTTTGGGCCCTCAAGTCCTCAAGAGCCGGACAGCGTTGCAGGAAGCAACTGCCGAGCAGCGACGCTTTGACGATATAGCTGTAGGCGTCATCAGGTTCCACGGGGATCGGGCGGTCGAGGATGATGGTCCCCAGGAAACCCAGCCTGACGGCCACGAAAAAGGCCATGCCCAGGGCCAGGAAGGTCAGTCCGACGCGCTGCCGTGTCGCCGCCGCCTTCATGGCCCGGACTTCTCCAAAAGTGCCCCTCCTCGGTCCGTCACTTTGTAAACCGGGGGCCGGCGGAATGACCAGAAGGAATTGGCCGGAGCTTGTGTTCCGTGTAGCTTTACCGCCACGGACCTTGGCATTCAGGTTGACAACGCCCGTCGCCACGAAACCGGGTTGCCGAAAACCGGAAAACCACCGAAACGCTATGAACCCGGGAGCCCATGGGACCTTGCGACCATGCGCTTCCGCCGCACTGTACTAGTCTTCAACCTTTGGTCATCTCCCGGCGCTGGATGCCTTCGATTTACCGTCATCGAGGTTGCGGCGCATTTCCGTGTTCTCGACGAGAAAAACCTCCTTACCCGCGCAAACCCAGAAGCGGCCGGGAACCGTGGTGTGCGGTAGGACTTGGGTGATCGGCGCTGGTGGATACGCCCACATGGATATCGCTTTACCCTCGCCGCTCCACAGCCGCAAGGTACGGTCATCGCTCCACGAGAGGATCCGGCCATCGGCGAGCACCTGGACACCCTCGACGTTGTCCCCATGGCCTTCGAGGGTGGCGAGGTATTCCTCGGCGTCCGTGCCGACAGCGATGATTCGATAGTTTTTGTTGTCTCCGACAGCGGCATCGGCATGAACAAAAAGGAACTCGCCAAGGCCATGGAGTATTTCGGGCAGGTGGGCAATGCACACGTCCGCGAATTCGCGGGAACGGGCCTTGGCCTGCCTCTAGCTAAATCATTGACGGAATTTCACGGCGGGACATTTGAAATCACCAGCAAGAAAGGCAAGGGCACCGTTATCACCTTGCGGTTCCCGCCGGAAAGAACCGTTCGAGACTGATTTAGTAATTGAAACCCACTGCTGTCCGGTCAAAGAGCGCATAAATTCAACTGGTTGCTGGTTGCGAGGTTGTCTGATTTGGTCCCGCCTAAGGTCAGTGCCTGATGTAATGGCATTTTCTCGAAGAGGGTTACTCGGGAGAATCTGTAGCAAAGTGAAAAGAGTGAGGCGTCCAGGTCGAGGCGCTTCTTGACGATGGCGGCGAGGACGTAGACCGAGCCGGCAATAGATGCTGCTTGATCCACTTGAAGAATGGCTCCGGCTTCCGGCATGAGCAGGGGTGGCATTGGGAATGTATGTGCCCTGATTTCTTATAGTCAGCGTTATCGCTCCAACGCCATGATCACATGCAGGGCCAGCAAAGCGATAAAAAAATACCACAGCCCGATATGTGCCACTTCCATGGCTGTCTGAAGGTCTTGGCTCCGTTCCGCTAGTTCAGTCGCCATGGGAACGCCAAAGGCCAGAACGTCACGACCAAGAGACCAGATGACGCCGACGCCAGTCACAGTGATCAGAAGTGGCATCAACCTCAACACGTCAGCGAGCACTTTGAACGCCTTAATCAAAGGTGGGGCTTGATCGGTTCCCTTCGGACCATGACTGTACAAACGCCACGCAATACGGCAAGCCACCACGCCGGTGGCGATCCAGCTCCAGTCAATGTGTGCCGTCATATTTACCTTGCTGACAAGGAAGCCATGGGGATAGGCGTACCAGGCACTTATGCCAAGGACGATGAACGTAGTCCAATGCAGAGTCCTGGATATCCTGTAACGCTTGTCGGAATACTTAAATCCTATTTTCATAAAATTTTATCCAATTTAATATTTTTCAGATCATGTCTTGTTTTTATTTATTTTATATTTTCCAGATAAAGCTTATCCTTTTGCTTTCGGTCGGATCAGCATTTTGTGTTCTTATGGCTCGCCGCGGCTTTCCTCTCCTCCGCGAACCTCGGCGTCCTTGGCGTCCGATCTTAACGCAATGGACGCCGAGGTTCGCGGAGGAAAAGGAGGTGAGATGAACTCCGGTAAGCCAAAGCGCCAACCATTTGGCATGGGCCAAAAGTGGTTGGCCGGGCGGGGGAGCGGGCTGGCGCCGACTAAAATTTAAATGCTCTAGGCTAAGTATGTGGGTTTCTAGATACCCGCCCCTTTACCGCGAATGCAAGATAATTGACGCCCAGGTCGCGGCTCAAGGCCCATTCGCCACCGAGTGGATTGTAAGTCAATCCGGCAAGATCGATGATTTCGACGCCGTGGGGGCGAAGGCCGGCGGCCAATTCGGAAGGTTTGATGAACTTTCGCCAATCGTGGGTGCCGGCCGGCACCATGCGGAGCACGTATTCCGCCCCCACTTTAGCCAGGGCAAAAGCCTTGGGAGTACGGTTGATGGTCGACATAATCATTGTCCCTCCCGGTCTTACCAAATGGCTGCAAATCCGCAAAAAAGCTTGCGGATTGGCGACATGTTCGATCACTTCCATGTGGAGGACAATATCGAAGCTCCGCCCCTTGTCGGCGAGGCTTTCCGGCAGAACACACCGATAGTCGATGTCGAGTCCGCATTGCCGGGCGTGCCGCCCGGCGACGGCGATGTTCGTTTCGCTGGCGTCGATGCCGGTGACGCGGGCCGCAAGCCGCCGCATCGGTTCGCTGAGCAGACCGCCGCCACAGCCGATGTCGAGAAGGGTCAAATTCTTCAAAGGCTTATCGGCCAAAGGATCGCGTCCGAAATGGCCGGCGGCGTGGTCGCGGATGTAGGCGATGCGGAGCGGGTTGATTTTGTGCAAAAAGGCGTAATTTCCTTCCCTCTCCCACCAGCTTTCCGCCATTGCCGTGAAGCGGGCGACTTCGTCCGCGGAGGCGGTGGTGAAGGCTTGTCTCGGCGTTGTTTTTCGGGTGCCGTCGCCGACCATCGGATCGTTGCCGGTTTGTTGAAGGGCCAGGGTTGCCTCGTGAATCCTTATCGGAGTATGTATGAGCGTTCGCCGGGCCGCAACCGGCTCCGCCAAAAAGTTCCAATAATCAACCGCACCTATTGTCAAAGGCAATCCAGCGGGAACCTCTTTTCGGTATAACGTCTTTTCGGTAAGAGGATGGCTAGTGGCCTGGTTGGGAGTCGATATCGATGGCTCGCATCGTTCAGAAATTTGGCGGCACTTCCTTGGCCGACATCGAACGGGTCAAGGACGCCGCCCAGCTTGTCAAACGGGAGGTCGGCGCCGATAACCAAGTTCTGGTTATTGTCTCGGCGATGGCCGGGATAACCGATCGGCTCGTCAACCATGCCAGCGAGATCAGCACCCTGCACGACGCCCGGGAGTATGACGTGGTGGTCTCGACCGGCGAGCAACTCACCGCCGGCCTGTTCGCCCTGGCGCTGCAAAATTTAGGGATCGCCGCCCGCTCATGGCTGGCATGGCAGATTCCCATCCACACCGACGGTGTCCACGGCAAAGCCCGCATCGAAACCATCGACAGCGTCGGGCTGGAGCACTCATTGGCCGCCGGCGAAGTGGTTGTTGTCGCCGGTTTTCAGGGGCTTGGCCCCGACAACCGCGTCACCACCCTGGGCCGGGGCGGTTCCGATACCACGGCGGTTGCCCTTGCCGCGGCGTTGGATGCCGAGCGTTGCGACATTTTCACGGACGTGGATGGCATTTACACATCCGACCCGCGTATTGTCGAGAAGGCGCGGAAATTGGAAAAAATCACTTATGAGGAAATGCTCGAAATGGCTTCCGTCGGGGCCAAAATTTTGCAGACTCGAGCCGTCGAAATGGCTATGAAAAACGGCGTTCGACTGCAAGTCCTTTCCAGCTTTTCCGGTGAGCCGGGCACTCTGGTCATTGACGAGGATGAAATCGTGGAACAGGAACTAGTCAGTGGGATCGCTTACAGTCGGGACGAGGCGAAGATCACTTTGACCCAGGTCGCGGACAGGCCCGGCGTCGCCGCTGGAATTTTCGGACCGCTTGCCGATGCCAGCATCAACGTCGACATGATCGTGCAAAATGTCTCGGCGGATCAAAAGACCACCGATCTGACCTTCACCGTCACCAAGGCGGACTTGGAGCGGGCGGTGGCGACCCTGGAAGAAAGGCGCGGCGATCTGGGCTATGCCGACTTGGTTGCCGATGCCGGCGTCGTCAAGGTCTCCGTCATCGGCGTCGGGATGCGCTCTCATGCCGGCGTTGCGCTGCGCATGTTTCAGACCCTGGCGGAAAAGGGCATCAACATCCAGGTCATCTCCACTTCCGAGATCAAGGTCAGTGTCTTGATCGCCGAGGAATACGCCGAATTGGCCCTGCGCGCCCTGCACGGCGCCTACGATCTTGACGTGGACTGACGCCTTGGCTCCCTTATCGCCGGAATCCCTCTTGCATGGGCTGTGGCAAGGCGGCCGTGATTTTCTCGGTTGCCGCCATGCCATCATGGGCGGCGCCATGACCTGGCTGTCGGAGCGAAACCTGGTGGCGGCCATTTCCAACGCCGGTGGTTACGGTGTCATCGCTTGCGGCGCCATGTCACCCGACCTTTTGGACGCCGAGGTCGCCGCCACCAAGAAGCTCACGGACAAACCGTTCGGGGTCAATCTGATCACCATACATCCCGAACTTGACGCTCTCATCGACACCTGCATCAAACACCAAGTCAGTCATGTCGTTTTGGCGGGCGGCCTGCCACCCGCCGCCGCCATCAGGCGGATCAAGGACGCCGGCGCCAAGGTGATTTGCTTCGCCCCGGCCCTGGTCCTGGCGAAACGGCTGTTGCGCTCCGGCGCCGACGCCCTGGTCATAGAAGGCGCCGAGGCGGGTGGCCACATTGGCCCCGTGGCGACCAGCGTTCTTGCCCAGGAGATCCTTCCCGAGGTGAAGGATATCCCCGTTTTCGTCGCCGGCGGCATCGGCCGCGGCGAGGCCATTGTCTCTTACCTGGAAATGGGCGCCGCCGGATGCCAGCTGGGAACCCGGTTCGTCTGCGCTTCCGAATCCACGGCCCATCCGCATTTCAAGCAAGCCTTCATTCGCGCCAACGCCCGCGATGCTCTGCCGACGGTTCAGTTGGACCCCAATTTCCCGGTGATCCCGGTCAGGGCTCTGGTTAACGAGGGCACCAAGCGCTTCATGGAAACCCAGCGTCAGGTCATTGAACGCTTTCGGCGCAACGAACTGACCCAGCAGGAAGCCCAGCTTGAAATCGAGAAGTTCTGGGCCGGAGCCCTGAAACGGGCGGCAATCGACGGCGACGTGGAAAACGGCTCGCTGATGGCGGGCCAGAGCGTCGGCATGGTCAAAGGGGAACAAACGGTGGCGGAGATTTTGACCGAATTGCTCGGTCAAGCGCTCGGCGTTCTCGCCGCCAGGGAGTTCCCTGGAACTTCCTGACCATGCCCCATGGCAAGCCCTCGCCCATGCCGCGCCGTCTTCTGGCCCGGGTCCGGGATGTCATGGCCGGCGCCGGGATGGCCCAGCAACGACTCGACGGGATCACCAACATTATCGCCGCCGACATGGTGGCCGAGGTCTGTTCGGTTTACGTCCGCCGCGCCGGCGACATGCTGGAACTTTTCGCCACGCAGGGCCTGCAGCCATCGGCCGTCCATTCGACGCGCCTGAGGGTCGGCGAGGGCATCGTCGGCGACATCGCCGCCCGCGCCAGGCCTTTAGCCCTGGCCGATGCGCAAAAACATCCCAGTTTCGTCTTTCGGCCGGAGACCGGCGAGGAAATCTACCATTCCATGTTGGGGGTGCCGATCCTCCGCGACGGCCGCGTGGTCGGCGTCTTGGCGGTTCAGAACCGCACCCAGCGCCGTTACGGCGAGGAGGAAGTGGAAACCCTGCAGACCGTGGCCATGGTGCTGGCGGAACTGGTGGTGGGCGAACTGATCGGCCGCGACGAACTGCGTCCGGTGATCGGCGGCGCCATGGCGCCGTTGTGCCTGCAAGGGATGCGTCTCGGTTCCGGTGTCGGCGCCGGCGAGGCCGTCCTTCATCGGCCCCGGTTCCATATCACCCGTTGGGTCGCCGACGACCCCGCCGCCGAGCATGAACGCCTGGCGCGGGCGATTTCCGAGATGCACGGCGCCCTCGATGAGATGTTCCAGGCCAGCGAACTGGCTGGCGGCGGCGAACACCGCGACGTCTTGCAGGCCTACCGCATGATCGCCGAGGATGCCGGATGGCTGGAGCGCATCGATGAAGCCATCTCCAGCGGCCTGACGGCGGAAGCCGCCGTCGAGAAAGTGCACAACGATATTCGGGCGCGCATGAGCCAGGTCACCGATCCCTACTTGCGGGAACGAATTCACGACCTGGACGATCTGGCCAACCGGCTGTTGGGACATCTGATCGGCGAGGCCGAACCCACCGCCGGCATGCCCCTGCCGGAGGAAGTCATCCTCGTCGCCCGCTCGATGGGACCTGCCCAGCTTCTCGATTACGATTACAGCCGTCTGCGCGGAGTGGTGTTGGAAGAAGGCTCGCACACCGCCCATGTGGCTATCGTTGCCCGCGCCCTTGACATTCCGGCGATTGGAAACGTCAAGGATGCGCTGGGCAAGGTCGAACCGGGAGACCCGCTCATCGTCGATGGCGACAATGCCCAGGTTTTCATCCGTCCCGGCGAGGACGCGCGTCGCGCCTTCGTCGAAAGCTTGCGGGCGCGGGAAGAGCGCAAGGCCGTCTACGCCAGCTTACGCGACCTTCCGGCCGTCACCCTGGATGGCCAATCCATCAGCATCAAAATCAATGCCGGCCTGCCCATCGACTTGCGGCTTCTGGATGATTCGGGAGCCGATGGCATCGGACTCTACCGCACGGAACTTCTCTTCATGGTCGCCGCCGATTTTCCCGGCGTGGAAGTCCAGCGGCGACTTTACGCCGATGTCCTCGATAAGGCCGCGGATAAGCCCGTCATTTTCCGCACCCTCGATGTGGGAGGGGACAAGGTTCTGCCCTACTGGCAGCGCTCCGCCGAGGAAAACCCGGCCATGGGATGGCGGGCGATCCGTGCTTCCCTGGACCGGCCCGACATGTTGCGCCAGCAGCTGCGGGCCCTGATCCGGGCCGCCGCCAGCCGGGAATTGCGTCTGATGTTCCCGATGATTGCCGAGGTGGCGGAGTTTAAAGCCGCCCGTGCCTGGCTCGACAAGGAACTGAAGTGGGAAAAGGAGTTGGGCTTCCCGCCGCCCAGTAAATTCAGCGTCGGAGCCATGCTGGAGGTTCCGTCCTTGGTGTTGCAACTGCCCGCCCTGTTGAAACAGGTGGACTTCATCTCGGTGGGCAGCAACGATCTTTTTCAATTCCTGTTCGCCAGCGACCGCGGCAATCCCCAACTTTCGGAACGCTATGACCTTTTGTCCCCCCTCGTCTTGACGCTTTTGCGGTCCGTCGTCGAACAATGCCGGACGGCGGGAACCCCTGTCAGCCTGTGCGGCGATATGGCCAGCCGTCCCCTCGAGGCGATGGCGCTGATCGGCGCCGGTTTTCGCGACTTGTCGGTGACGCCGTCCAGCGTGGGTCCCATAAAGGCCATGATTCGTAGTCTTTCCGTCCTTGCGTTGTGTGAATACATGAACTCCTTATACGATCTCGACCAGCACGACACGCGCCAGAAACTCGGATCGTTTGCGCAAGAGCATGGAGTCATAATTTAAGTTTTCATGTTTCTGTCTTGAAATTTCTAAATAATCAGGCAGAATACAGTTGATTTTATCATCGGGGTAATGAGGTTTTTTGTCGCTGGACCCTTTGATTTATTTTTTATTCGAATCAACCAAACCGTGGGTTGGGGAAATTTTGGCGGTTTTTTGGTTTCCGAGGTTTTGTTTAATCCCAATGGATCGAGGGATCCCGGTGAATTGGTGAGCGAAGGTCATTCCTCTCCGGAAACGGCGGAGAACGAAGTGGGCGAGCAGGAGAGTAGCCCTGGCGTGGGGGCGCTGCTGCGGGCTTCGCGTATAATATATGGCAAGGACCTGCGTGAGATGGCGCAGCTCCTGCGCATCCGCAGTGTCTACATCGAGGCCATCGAGGATGGCCGGTTCCAGGATCTCCCCGGTACCACCTACACCGTCGGCTTTATCCGTGCATACGCCGAGCATCTTGGCCTCGACAGCGAGGAGGTCGTCAGGCGCTTTAAAGCCGAATCACGGAACGATAACGGCACTTCCGAGCTCCATTTTCTGACGCCGATCGCGGAACCCGGCTTTCCCGGCGGTGCCGTTCTGTTTGTCGGCTTGGTGGTGGCGGTGCTGGTCTATGGCGGTTGGTACGCGAGCACGACCATGGATAATTTTTTCACCAACCTGGTCCCTCCGGTTCCTGAACGTTTTGCCGCCTTGTTGCAGGAAGACGGCTCCACCCGGCAAGAACTCGAGACGGCGAACAGGACGGATGGGAGCGCCGAAACCAAGTCCTCTCCGGTGACGGCTACCGCCGCCACTCCCTTGCGGGAGGGTCCTTCTTCCCCACGGACGACGGTTGAACCATCGGCTGATCCTCTCCCTCGGCCGGAGACGGACAAGCAGGCGGCGGCGGCGCCTTCACGAGCCCCCGATAAAGTTGATGAAATGCAGGAATCGGTTGCCGCCGTTGAGGAAACGACGGCAACGCCGAAGTTGCAATCCGGCGAACCGGAGGACGGTTCGGTCGCCGACGAGCCGGCGGCCGAAACCGAGCAACCGCCGACCATTGGCACTGCCGCCAATGGCAATGAAGAGCAGGGCGCGCAAGACGGCGGGGGCGCTACGCCATCGGCGGCGGCCGACAGGCCGATCGTCGAGATC
>DUZD01000037.1 GCA_013349695.1 Rhodospirillaceae bacterium | reverse complement strand
ACAGCGCTCGAGGCTTCGAACGCCGTTGCCAGCGCCTATCTGCACGAAAACCAGCAGAACATCCGCTCGGGCCTTCTGGCGGCGGCCAACCACCTCAACCGCGACGCCCCGACGTTGATGCGAAACCGGCGTATCTTCAGCCAAGTGCTGTCGGCGCAGGCGGAAGTGCGCAACCTGCCCGAGGCCCTGGTCGTCGACAGCAATGGCCGGGTTTTGGCGCGCTCCCGATTCAGCCAGTCGCTGGAATTCGACCTGGTTCCCCGGCCAGTGATCGCCAAGGCCAGCAAGGGCGACGTCGTCGTCCTGACCAGCGAAAAGGACGACCGCGTCCGCGCCGTGGTCAAGCTCAACCGGTTCGTCGACGCCTTCCTGATCGTCGGACGGTTCGTCGATGCCCGTGTTCTCGAACATATCGAACGCACAAGGGGAGCGGTGGCGCGCTACCAGCGCCTGGAAAAAAAGCAGGAAGGCATCCAGATCACCTTCGTGATGATTTTCGTGGTGGTGGCGTTGCTGGTGCTGCTGGCGGCGGTATGGATCGGGTTGGCGCTGGCGACCCAGCTGGCGCGTCCCATCAGCAACCTGATCGCGGCCGTCGAGCGGGTGCGCAAGGGCGATCTCGCCGCCCGTGTCGACGCCTCCGCCTCGACCGACGAAATCGGAACCTTGGGCCGCGGCTTCAACCGCATGACCAGCCAACTGGAAACGCAGCAGCAGGGCCTGATGGACGCCAACCGCCTGTTGGATGAAAGGCGCCGGTTCACGGAAACGGTGTTGAGCGGCGTTTCCGCCGGCGTCATCGGCTTGGACGGAGAGGGGCGCATCCATTTGCCCAACCGTTCGGCGACGGAGCTGTTGGCCACCAACCTGGAGCAGTCCATCGGCAAGAATTTGAGCACCGTGGTGCCCGAAATGGCCGCCCTCCTCGAAGAGCTGAAACAGCGCCCGGAGCGCATGAGGCAAGCGGAGGTCAGGCTGGTGCGCGAAGGCCAATTCCGCACCCTTCTGGTGCGTATGGCCGCCGAGCAGCTTGACGGCGATATCATCGGCTTCGTCGTTACCTTCGACGATGTGACCGAACTTCTTTCCGCCCAGCGCAAGGCCGCCTGGGCTGATATCGCGCGGCGCATCGCCCACGAGATCAAGAATCCCCTGACCCCCATCCAACTGTCGGCGGAGCGCCTGAAACGCAAATATCTCAAGGAAATCAAGACCGATCCGGAAACTTTCGCGATCTGTACGGAAACCATCGTCCGCCATGTCGAGGACATCGGCCGCATGGTCAACGAGTTCTCGTCCTTCGCCCGCATGCCGCAACCGCGGCTGAAAGCGGAAAACGTCACGGAAATCTGCCGGCAAGCGGTTTTCTTCGAGCGCACCCGGCATCCCGAGATCGAATACATCTACAGCCTGCCCGAAGCCGAGATGCAATTGCGCTGCGACAGCCGCCAACTCGCACAGGCGCTGACCAACCTTTTGAAGAACGCCGCCGAATCGGTGAAGGAACGCCAGGCGCCGGCGGGAGATGCCTTGCCGCCGGGCCGAATCCAGCTTAGTCTGAACGAAACCGGCGGCGAGGACGGCGAAACCGTTACCGTCGCCGTCGAGGACAACGGCAGGGGCCTGCCCGATGAACTGCAAGGCCGCCTCGACGAGCCTTATGTCACGACCCGCACCGGCGGCGCCGGTTTGGGTCTCGCCATTGTCAAGAAAATCATGGAAGATCACAATGGCGATCTGATATTTGAGAACCTGGAACAAGGCGGCGCCAGGGTTTCCTTGGTCTTCCGCCCGGCGGAAGAGCTGGCGGCCCCGGACGGGGCCGGGGAAACCCGGACAGACAAACGGGCCGATCCCATGAAGGTGGCAACGGACATCATCGCCCATGGCACTTGACATCCTTATCGTCGACGACGAAACCGACATCTGCGCTTTATGCTCCGGCATTCTCGAGGACGAGGGCTATCAAACGCGCCAATCCGGCGGCAGCGACGACGCCCTCGCCAGTACCGAGAGCCGGCGGCCGAGCTTGGTTCTCCTCGACATTTGGCTACAGGGAAGCGAACTGGACGGCCTCGGCATCCTCGAGGTCCTCAAGAAGGACCATCCGGACGTGCCGGTGGTGATGATGAGCGGCCACGGCACCATCGAAACGGCGGTAACCGCCATTAACATGGGCGCTTACGACTTCATCGAAAAGCCTTTCAACGCCGACCGCCTGCTCCTGGTCGTCGAGCGCGCCCTGGAGGCGTCGCGTTTGCGGCGCGAGAACGTTGAACTGAGGCTCCGCGCCGGCGCCGAGGAGGAACTGATCGGCATTTCGCCGGCCATCAAACTGCTGCGCCAAGCCATCGACCGCGTGGCGTCGACGAACAGCCGCGTCCTCGTCACCGGCCCGGCGGGGTCGGGCAAGGAGGTGGTGGCGCGCATGCTGCACGGCCGCTCGCGCCGCGCCGATTCGCCCTTTGTCGTCGTCAACTGCGCGACCATGGAGCCCGAGTTCATGGAGACCGAGCTGTTCGGCACCGAGAGCCCGGGCGAGGGCAGCGACGGCAGGGTGGGAACCTTCGAGACGGCGCATAACGGAACCCTCTTCCTCGACGAGGTGGCGGACATGCCCTTGGAAACCCAAGGAAAAATTGTCCGCGTCCTGCAAGAGCAGGTCTTTGAAAGAGTCGGCGGCAACAGCCGTGTCGAGGTCGATGTGCGGGTCGTCGCCGCCGCCACCCGTGAACTCAGCGAGGAAATCGACGCCGGCCGGTTCCGCAAGGACCTGTTCTACCGGCTCAGCGTGGTTCCCTTGCAAGTCCCCCCATTAAAAGACCGGCGCGAGGACATTCCGATGCTCGCCGGCTTTTTCATGGAGCGGGCGGCGGAGGGCCTGGGCCAACAGCAGCGGTGCCTGGGCGAGGACGCCGTCGCCGTTCTCCAGTCCTACAGTTGGCCCGGCAACGTACGCGAACTTCGCAACGTCATCGAACGGTTGCTGATCATGTCTCCCGGCAAGCCAGACGAGCCCATCGGCGCCGACATGTTGCCGTCCGAGTTCGGCAACGCCGCGCCGAGCGATGGCGATTGGGCGAGGAACAAAGAAATGCTGACCTTGCCGCTACGCCAAGCGCGCGAGAATTTCGAGCGCCAGTACCTGCATTCCCAGGTCGAGCGCTTCGGCGGCAACATCTCGCGGACGGCGGCCTTCGTCGGCATGGAACGATCGGCGCTGCACCGCAAACTCAAGTCGCTTGGCATCCATAACGGAAATCAGCAGAACCCAGGCTAAAAGCCTGTCCTCCGCGCAAGGCTGAAACGTCGGCAGGGGTTTCTCGAAAATGAAGGTTATCGTCTGCGGCGCCGGCCAAGTGGGGTTCAGCCTCGCCCGCCATCTGTCGCAGGAAAATAACGATGTCACGGTCATCGACCAGGCGCCGGAACTGGTCCGCAGGATCGGCGACTCCCTCGACGTCAAGGGGTTGGTCGGCCACGCCTCGCATCCCGACGTCCTGGAACAGGCGGCGGCGGACGACGCCGACATGATCATCGCCGTCACTTACGCCGACGAAATCAACATGGTCGCCTGCCAAGTCGCCCATTCGCTGTTCAACGTTCCCACCAAGATCGCCCGCATCCGCCACCAGAGTTACCTGCAGCCCATGTGGTCCAACCTGTTTTCCCGCGACCACATCCCCATCGACGTCATCATCTCGCCCGAGATCGAAGTGGCCCGCGCGGTGACCCGGCGCCTGCGCGTGCCGGGCGCCTTCGAGATGATCCCCTTGGCCGACGACAAGGTGAGGCTCTTGGGCGTCAGGTGCTCGGACACCTGTCCTCTGGTCAATACGCCTTTGCGGCAGCTCACCCAGCTGTTTCCCGACCTCAACATCGTCGTCGTCGGGATCTTGCGCGGGGGCAGCGCCATCGTTCCGACTCCCGACGATCAGATGCTGGCCGGCGACGAGGTCTATTTCGTCGTCGATTCCGAGCACCTGCTCCGCGCCATGGCCGCCTTCGGCCACGACGAGACGGAAGCCAAGCGCTTGCTGATCTTCGGCGGCGGCAACATCGGCCTGTTCCTGGCCCAGGAGATCGAAAACGAGCATCCCTGGGTGATCGCCAAAATTATCGAGTCCGACGCCGAACGCGCCGAATCGATTGCCGGCCAGCTCGAACGCACCGTCGTCCTGAAAGGCGACGTTCTCGATGAGCAGATCCTGGAGGAGGCCAACATCGGCGCCACCGAGACCGTCGTCGCGGTGACCAACGACGACGAAACCAACATCCTGGCCTCGCTTCTCGCCAAGCGTTCCGGTTCCCGGCGCGCCATTACGCTGATCAACAACATGACCTACGAGCCCCTGATCACCTCCCTTGGCATCGACGTGGTGGTCAGCCCGCGCATCATCACCACGTCGAGCATCCTTCAGCACGTGCGGCGCGGCCGCGTCCATTCGGTGCATTCGATCAAGGACAACTTCGGCGAGCTCATCGAAGCCGATGCCCTGGAAACTTCGAGCCTCGTCGGGCCGCCGTTAAAAGAAGTGAAACTCCCCGCCGGCGTCCTCATCGGCGCCATCGTCCGCGGCGGCCAGGTGATCACCCCCCGCGGCGACACCGTCATCCAGGCCAAGGACCGCGTCGTTCTGTTCGCGGCGGCCGAAGCGGTCCGCAAGGTAGAGGATCTGTTCTCCGTGCAGCTGGAATACTTTTGACGATAGAGCATTTCAAGATTGGCCGGCACCGGCCCGCCAGGAAGCGGTGAATGCCGCGAATCGCTTACGTGAACGGCAAATACGTGCGCCACGGCGACGCTTTCGTGCATGTCGAGGACCGGGGCTATCAATTCGCCGACGGCGTCTACGAGGTCATCGCCGTTCACGGCGGCGTCCTAGTCGACGAACAAGGCCATCTCGACCGCCTCGGCCGCTCGCTCGCCGAACTCGCCATCGCCTGGCCGATGCCGCCGAAAGCGCTTAAAGTGGTGATCGGCGAGATGGTCCGCCGCAACGCCATCCGCGACGGCTTTCTCTATCTCCAGATCACCCGCGGCGTCGCTCCCCGCGAACATGCCTTCCCCACCCATGCGAAAAGCTCCTGCGTGATGACGGCGCGGCGGACGCGGCCTCTCGATATCAACGAAATCAGCCGCGGAGTAGCCGTCATCACGATTCCAGATATTCGATGGAAGCGTTGTGATATCAAGGCGATATCTCTTCTTCCTAATTGTTTAGGTAAACAACGGGCGCGCGAAGCGGGAGCCTATGAGGCATGGCTGGTGGAAGCCGGCGGCCTGATCACCGAGGGAACCTCCACCAACGCATGGATCGTCACCGCCGGCGGCGAACTGGTGACCCGCGACACCGGCGCCGCCATTCTCAACGGCATCACCCGCCAAGCGGTGATGAAACTGGCCGGCGAGGAGGGGATTGCGCTCGTCGAGCGCCCCTTCGGTGTCGACGAGGCGAAGGCGGCGAGCGAGGCCTTCATCACCAGCACCACCGCCTTCATCCGGCCGGTGATCAGGATCGACGGCGTCGCCATCGGCGGCGGCGGCATCGGCCCCATCTGCGGCCGGCTTATCGCCTGTTACGCCGATTACCTGTTCGGCCAAAGGGCCGGCCCGTGAGCGCCGCGGCGGGGCGCGGCGCGGCACCGGAACTTCGCCGTCCGCGGGCGATCCTTTTCGACTGGGACAACACCCTGGTCGATTCCTGGCCGGCCATCCACGACGCTCTCAACTTCACCCTGGAAGCCTTCGGCCTGGCTCCCTGGAGCCCGGATGAAATCCGGTCGCGGATGGGGAAATCCTTGCGCGACACTTTTCCGGCCCTGTTCGGAGCCGAGTGGAAGGAAGCCGAACAGGTGTTTTACCGACGTTTCGCCGGCTGCCACCTTGAGCGCCTGCGATCGCGCCCCGGCGCCGGCCGAATGCTGGCCGAACTGCAAGGCGCCGGCCTCTATCTCGGCGTCGTCAGCAACAAACGGGGCGATTATCTGCGCCGGGAAGCGGCACATTTGGGATGGCGGGATTATTTCGGGCGCATCGTCGGCGCCAATGACGCCGCCGAGGACAAACCAGCCAAGGCCCCCGCCGCGATGGCCCTGGCCGGTAGCGGCGTCAGCCCCGGCCAGCAAGTATGGATCGCCGGCGACACCGGGGTCGACCTGGAATGCGCGTCGAACGCCGGCTGCCTGCCGGTGTTGGTGCGCGAGCTTGGCCCCCAGCCGGGTGAGTTCGCCGGCCATCCCCCCGCCGTGCACGTCAGCGATTGCCAGGCCCTTTGCAAGCTCGTCGGGAAGCTGTAAACTTATTGTCGGTCCGGGGAGGAGACAGGCGCCAGTCCTTACCGGGCGGTAAACACAAGAATCCGGAAACTGTTAACGGTTCCAGGAAGGAAGCTATCGGTATTTCATTTTCCTGAAAACGGCCGGGTTAAAAAATAATCTCCAAGGGGGGATGCCGATGTCACCCGAAAAATCGCAAAACGTCCAAGATGTTTTTCTCAATCACATCCGCAAAAACAAGTTGCCGGTGACGGTTTTCCTCGTCAACGGCGTTAAGCTGCAGGGGATCGTCACCTGGTTCGACAACTTCTCGGTGTTGTTGCGCCGGGACGGCCATACCCAACTGGTCTACAAACACGCCATATCGACGATCATGCCGTCGATGCCGATTCAGCTCTTTGAGCCGGATAAGGCGGAAAAAGAAGAGGTCCTTGATTAGTCTCCATGGTCTTTGGAATCTGAGTGGATCGGCCCGCCGAAAATAGCCGCGGCGAGGCCTGCCTGGCCGTCCATCCGCGGCTGAGATCCGGCGGCCCGGGCGCCAGGACGGCGGCGGCGCGCCTTAAGGAGGCCGTCGGCTTGGCGCGGGCCATCGATCTTACCGTGCGCGGCGCTGAAATCGTCGGCGTCCGCCGCGCCAGCCCGGCTACCCTGTTGGCCGCCGGCGGCGTCGAAAAGCTAAACGAGATGATCGCCGCCGAAACGGCGGGTATCGACGTCGTGGTGGTCGATGCGGCGCTGACGCCGGTTCAGCAACGCAACCTGGAAAGGGCCTGCAACTGCAAGGTCATCGACCGCACCGGGCTGATCCTGGAGATTTTCGGGGCGCGGGCGAGGACGGCGGAAGGCCGTTTGCAGGTGGAACTGGCGGCGCTCACCTACCAGCGCTCGCGGCTGGTGCGTTCGTGGACCCATCTCGAGCGG
The DNA here is from genome assembly GCA_013349695.1 of Rhodospirillaceae bacterium. GTDB lineage: Bacteria > Pseudomonadota > Alphaproteobacteria > Rhodospirillales > 2-02-FULL-58-16. Next base: position 8,312 of record DUZD01000037.1, on the reverse strand, counting down.
CAACGGGGCGGGGCCGGTTTCATGGGCGGGCCGGGCGAGACCCAGATCGAAACCGACCGCCGCCTCATCGGGCGGCGCATCGGCCGCCTTCGGCGGCAACTCCAGGAGGTCAAACGGACCCGCGAGCTGCACCGCCGGGCGCGGCGGAAGGTGCCCTATCCGGTGGTTGCCCTGGTCGGCTATACCAACGCCGGCAAATCGACTCTCTTCAACACCCTGACCCGGGCCCGGGTGACGGTCAGGGACCAGCTTTTCGCCACCCTCGATCCGACCATGCGGGCGCTGAAGCTGCCGTCCGGGCGGGAGGCCATCCTGTCGGACACGGTGGGCTTCATATCCGACCTGCCGCACGAGCTGATCTCGGCTTTTCACGCCACCTTGGAAGAGGTCCGGCAAGCCGATATTCTCGTCCATGTGCGCGACGTTTCCCATCCCGAGGCGGAGGCGCAAAAAGCCGACGTGCTCGCCGTGCTCGCCGAGTTGGGCGTCGACGCGGCGGTCGGCGACGGCATGATCGAGGCGCTCAACAAAGTCGACCTCTTGAGGTCCGGGGCGCGGCAAGCGCTGGCCAATCGCCTGCGCCGCGGCAACTTGGCGGCGGTGCCGCTGTCGGCGCGAACGGGGGAGGGGCGGGAGGACCTGCTGGCGGCGCTTGACGACCGCCTCGCCGCCGCTTCCAGCCTTGTCGAGGTAGCGCTCGCCGCCGACGACGGCGCCACCATGGCCTGGCTTTACGATCACGGCCAAGTGGTCGAGCGCCGCGCCGGCGACGGCGCCATCCGCCTCAAGGTGCGCCTCGGTTTTGCCGACGCCGCCCGGCTTGCCAAGCGGCTGCGGACGAACCCCCATTGAGGGATAGAAGAGAACCGGCTCTTGGCAAGAAATGTTTCTACTAGTAGAATAGCCGGACGGCAGTAAAGCTGGCTTCTCCCAGAATCGAGGCAAACCGTTATGGCGACCGCGCAAGCGCAGAAAAAGTGGCGCGACAAGAACCGCTTGGTGAAAAAACAGCTCAACATCATGGCCCGCGCCGGCATTCATTTCATTTTGGAGGACATCGCCTTGCGCTTCCGCCTGCGCGGCAAGGGCGAGGCGGTGACCTTCGCCTGCTTCGTCACCCGCGCCTTGACGCAGCGCGCCGATTTCAACGCCGAGGCGGCGCGCATGCTGGACGACTTCACCGCCGCCTATCACCGCGACCGCGAAATCTATTCGGCTTGAGAGCGCCGCTAAAGGAGAGGAACCGTAGCCGGACGCGGTTTTCCCTTCCCAACGGCGGCGAGTTGCGGGAAAAGAGGCGGATGATCCCCGATATCGACGATGTCATCCAGATCATCCGCGAGACGGCGGCCCGCGAGGTCATGCCCCGGTTCGGCAATTTAGCCGCTGGCGACGTGACCAAAAAAACCGGCGGCGAAGTCGTCACCACCGCCGACATCGCGGCGGAAAAGCGCCTCGCCCATCATCTCAAGGCGCTGGTCCCGGAGAGCGTCGTCGTCGGCGAGGAGGCCGCCGACAGCGACCCGAACCTGATGGCGGCGCTCGCCGGCCCGCAACCGGTGTGGTTGGTCGATCCCGTCGATGGCACCCGGAACTTCTCCCGCGGCGAGCCTTGTTTCGCCATCATCGTCGCCTTCTGCCAGGGCGGCGCGACGGTGGCCGGCTGGATCAACGACCCCATTAACGACCTGACCGTCTGGGCGGCGGTGGGGAAGGGCGCCTGGCTTGGCCGCCGACGGCTCAAGGTGGCGGCGCCGGCCGCCTTCGGCGAGATGGCCGGATCGCTGCGGCAGCGCATGAAAAAGCGGCTTCAGGCACGGGCGCAAGCCGGCCTGGGCGCGGCGCCGGCGAGGATCGTCCATTACCGCTGCACCGGCCGCGAGTACCAGGACTTGGCTCGGGGCAAGTTGCACTTTTGCCACTACCCGCGGCGGCTCAAGCCCTGGGACCATGCCGCCGGCGTCCTCATGCACCGCGAGGCGGGCGGGTTCAGCGCTCTCACCGGCGGGCGCCGGCCTTACCGTCCGGCCGCCTCGGCCGTCGAAGCGGATTTGCTGCTGGCCCCCGACGAGGCCGCCTGGGACGCCCTCGACGCCGCCTTGGCGGCGCCTAATGCGGGCCATCACGTTTGAATTTTTGAATTTTTTCGTGGCCGGCGGCGGAGATCGAAGGGTCGCGGAAAGCCTTGGCATCGGGGAACCCGATCCCCAAACTTCGGGTTCATCCCGGAATTCCCGGATGAACCATTTCTTTCCCCGATTCGCCAAGAGGTGTTCACCGCCAAGCGGCTTCGCCAACATACAAGGCACCAAGAATTCATTGAAATTCCGCTTGTCTCGGTGGTGAAGAATTAACCGCCGGCAAAAATTGCCGGATAGGGCGAAAATCGCCGGAAAAACACCATTGAAAGCGCGTCTTGCGGTGATTCGCCGGGCACATGGGCGGGGAGACGGCGCTTTTACGTAGGCCATAAATCAAAAAAACCGCCTTCGACATGCCTTCGAGCCATGTCGGGCCTTTTCTCGGAACTAACGGCAATCCGCCGCCGCCGGCAAGGCAAAACGGGCGCAACAAATGTGGCCCGGTTCGTGCATTATTTTTTTTAGGTTCCTTTAGATTTTCGTAGAAAAATGCAAGTGTGACTTTATTGCCGATAAAAAAGCTAAAATGTGGCTTAGATGCTACTGTTTATAGATTTATCGTTAGAAATATGCAACATCTCCGCTCAACCAAAATCACGACAACAAAACTAACCTGGCAGGTGGGTTCATGAAAAAGCCAACTTTTTTTCTTGCAAGTGCATTCTTTTTGGCTGGGTGCGCGGCACTCATGTCGGTTCAGGTGGCGTCCTGGGTCCTTGACGGTATCAGCGTTCTGACCACGGAGAGGGTTATCGCCGATGACGGCGCGTCCTTGATCGCCCAGAAGGATTGCACCATATGGCGCGGTATCAAGGGCGAGGCAATCTGCACGGACGCCGAGTCCGCCATCTTGCTCGCCTTGAAGGCGAAATCCGGCGATAACGCGTTGGACGCCGAGACCTTCACGCCGGCCGATGAGCCTGAATTTACGGCGCCGGCCGAGGGTATCGCGGCCGGCGCTCATCCCGTGGCCGGGGTCGGCGCCGAGACGGCTTCCCGTATCCGCCACGATCACGGGCCGGCGGCGGACGTGACGGAGTTCGTCGACGCCTGGGCTTATCTGCAAGGGCTCGGGACCGCGAAACCCGCGGCAGTCGCCGCGATGGACAGCCCGGACCCGGCGACGCTAGCCGATTTCGAAACCGCCGCCGGCGCGGCGGAGTCCGGCGAGCAAACCGCCGCCTTGGATTTGCCGCCGAGCGAATCCTTCGGCCTGGATTCCAGCCGGTTCGCCGCCGCCAAGGCGGCTTGGCGCCTGTCGGTGACGGCGGCGAACGACGATACGCCGCTGGCAACGGCAAGCGGTGGTGGGGAGACGGCTATCGGGGCCGCGACACCAGGAAGCGAGGCGTGGAAAACGGCGGAGGCGGGTTCCGAACCCTTGGGCAAACCCGTCTTCGGCCTTTATTTCGTCATCGGCAGCCTGTCGCGTGTCGCCGATACCGGCGGCTTTTCCAAACGCCGCTGGCAGCTCGGCTCGCAAGTGGTCGTCACCCGGTTGGACGGGCGTGAACTCTACCGGGAGGTGGCTGGACCGTTCCCGCGTTCCCAGCGGGAGGCCGTACGCAGCCGGCTGATCCAGGCGGGCGTTCGCGACGCTTGGCTGGCCTTCCTCGAGCCGGCTTTATGGCGCCTGGTGCCGCCGGCCAGAGTCGAGGAAACTTTGGCGGCGACGGAACGGCAAATCGCCACCCTGCCGCGCTGAACCGCCCGCTCTGCCGGCCTTTGTGCCGCCGCCATTGATCCCGTTGCGGTGCGCCCCGTGCGCCGGCCAACCTTGAAATGTTCTCACCCCGCGACATCGAGGCAAGCGCTTTCCGGGCACACAAAACGGCACCGATCGGCTAGACTCCGTGACATGGAATGGACTGACGAGGGCATTGTCCTTTCCGCTCGCGGCCATGGCGAGAGCTCGGCTATCGCCACCTTGCTGACGCTCCGGCACGGGCGGCACGCCGGCTTGGTCCGCGGCGGCGCCGGCAAACGCAAACGCGGCGTCCTGCAACCGGGCAACCGGGTGGTGGCCCGCTGGCGTGCCCGTCTGAGCGAACATCTCGGCGAACTGTCTTGCGAGTTGACCGAGGCCGTCGCCGCGCCGCTGTTCGGCGATCCCTTGAAACTGGCGGGGCTCGCCGCCGCCTGCGCCGTCTGCGAGGCGGTGCTGCCCGAACGGCAGCCGCATACGGCGGTCTACAACGGGCTAGCAATCCTCTTGGCGGCGCTCGCCAGCGACAAGCACTGGCCTTCCGTCTACGTCAAATGGGAGCTGGGCCTGCTCGGGGAACTGGGATTCGGTTTGGACCTGAGCCGTTGCGCCGCCACCGGCAGCAACGACCAGCTTGCCTATGTGTCGCCGAAATCGGGACGGGCCGTTTCCATCTCGGCGGCGGAACCTTACCTCGACAAGCTTCTTCCCTTGCCGGCGTTTCTCATCGCCGAGGGCGCCAGCGGCAGCGCCGGCGAGGTCGCCGACGGCCTCAGGCTGACCGGCTATTTCCTCGGCCGTCACGTCTTCGCCCATCACCGCCGCCCGCCGCCGGCGGCGCGGCTCAGGCTGGTTCAGCGGCTGCGCTTCCCGCCGCCCTGATCGCCAGTGGCCGTCGCCCGTGGCGATTCTGGACGTGCCGTGAAAGTCGCGATGGGTTGACGGCAATTCCCAATTGGCTACTATATCTAGTAAATTATTGCCGAATTCGTGGGTTATCCCCACGCTCCAGGAGCCGTAATGGGCCATTCCCCGCCGACGGACAACGTGCTTGAGACCCGTTTCGCCGACGCCTTGGGCGAGCGATATCTCAATTACGCCCTCTCCACCATCATGGCCCGCTCCCTGCCCGACGTTCGCGACGGCTTGAAACCGGTGCAGCGAAGGCTCCTCTACGCGATGCGCCAGCTCAAGCTGGAGCCGCGCTCGGGGTTCAAGAAATGCGCCCGGGTGATCGGCGACGTCATCGGCAAATACCATCCCCACGGCGATGTCGCCGTTTACGACGCCCTGGTCCGCCTCGCCCAGGAATTCGCGCAGCGCTATCCCTTGGTCGACGGGCAGGGCAATTTCGGCAGCATCGACGGCGACAACGCCGCCGCCATGCGCTACACCGAGGCACGGCTAACCGACTTCGCCTGGGTGCTGCTCGAAGGCATCGACGATGACGCCACCGACTTCCGCAAAACCTACGATGGCGAGGAAGAGGAACCGGTAGTCCTGCCGGCCGGCTTTCCCAACCTCTTGGCCAACGGCGCGACGGGCATCGCCGTCGGCATGGCGACCAGCATCCCGCCCCACAACATCGGCGAACTCTCGGCGGCGCTGATCCACCTGATCCGTTATCCGAAGGCCACCTTCGAGAAACTTGTCGAATTCATTCCCGGTCCCGATTTCCCCACCGGCGGCGTTCTCGCCGAGCCGCGCCAATCGGTAGTCGAGGCCTACCGCGCCGGTAGGGGAAGTTTCCGCCTCGGGGCGCGGTGGCAGGTGGAGAAGCTGGGCCGCGGGCTTTGCCAGGTGGTGGTCACGGAAATTCCCTATCAGGTGCGCAAATCGCGTCTGATCGAAAAGACCGCCGAACTCGTCACCGCCGGCAAGTTGCCTTGGCTCGCCGACATCCGCGACGAATCGGCGGACGATCTGCGCATCGTCCTCGAGCCGAAAAGCCGCGCCGTCGACGCCGCCATGCTGATGCGGCACGTATTCCGGTTGACCGACTTCGAGGTCCGCGTCGGCCTCAACATGAACGTGCTGGACGCCGCCAACGTCCCGCGGCTGATGAACCTGCGCGAAACGCTCGCCGCCTTCCTCGATCACCGTCACGAGGTACTGCTGCGCCGCAGCCGGTACCGACTGGAAAAAATCGAGAGAAGACTGGAGGTTCTCGGTGGTTTCCTCATAGCTTACTTGAACTTGGACGAGGTCATTCGCATCATCCGCGAAAGGGACGATGCGAAGGCCGAACTGATCCGCGCCCTTGCCCTCACCGAGGTCCAGGCCGAGGCCGTCCTCAACATGCGTCTCAGACAGTTGCGGCGGCTCGAGGAAACGGCGATCAAAGACGAAAACAAGGCGCTGAACGCCGAGCGGGAGGACCTCGGGGACCTGCTCAAGGACGAGAATCGCCGCTGGATGGTCATCTCCAGTGAAATCGCCGAAATCGGCAAGCGATTCGGCCCGGACACGGAATTCGGCCGCCGCCGCACCCGGATCGGCGCGGCGCCGGTTTCCGCGCCGCCGCCGCTGGAAGCGATGATCGAGCGCCAGCCCGTCACCGTGCTCTGTTCGCAAAAGGGATGGATCAGGGCGGTCAAGGGCCATATCGACGGCGACGCCGCGAAGTACAAGGAAGGCGACCGCGCCAAGTTCCACCTGCCCGCGCAAACCACCGACAAGCTTTTGATCTTCGCCACCAACGGCCGATTCTACACCATCGGCTGCGACAAGCTGCCGGGCGGGCGCGGCGACGGCGAACCGCTACGCCTGATGATCGAACTGGGCAACGGCCATGACGTTCTCGTCATGTTCGTTTACCGCCCCGGACGGTGCCTGTTGGTGGCCTCCGAGACGGGCCGTGGTTTCATTGTCGACGAGGACGAGACCCTCGCCCAAACCCGTAATGGCAAGCAGGTCTTGAACATCGCCGCCGGCGAGGAGGCGGCGGCCTGCGTGCCGGTCGAGGAAGGCGCCGACCACGTGGCGGCGTTGGGTCGAGCCGGCAAGCTCTTGATCTTTCCCTTGGCGGAGGTGCCGGTCATGGCCCGTGGCCGCGGCGTCATCCTGCAACGCTACCGCCAGGGCGGATTGGCCGACGTCAAGACTTTCTCCCTCAAATCCGGCCTCGGCTGGCGGACGGGAAGGGGGGTGAGCAGCAAAACCGATCTCGATGATTGGCTGGGCCGGCGTGGCCAAGTGGGACGGAAACCGCCGCCGGGCTTTCCGCGCGCCATGCGATTCGGCGACTGAATCCGGTTCACCCGAACACCACTTGCGGCAGCCAGGTGGCAAGGCGGGGGTAGAAGGCGAGCAACGCCAGCACGGCCAACTGGATGGCGACAAAGGGCAGCACGCCCCGGTAGATCTGCGCCGTCGTCACCTCTTTTGGCGCCACCCCGCGCAAATAGAACAGGGCGAAACCGAACGGCGGCGTCAGGAACGACGTCTGTAGGTTCATCGCCATCATCACGCCGAGCCACACCGGATTCAGGCCCATGCCGAGCAGGACCGGCGCGACGATGGGGACGACGACGAAGATGATCTCGATGAAATCGAGGAAAAAACCGAGCAAAAACATGATCACCATGACCCCAATGACGGCGCCGGCGACGCCGCCGGGCAGGCCGCTCAACGCCCGATGGACCAAATCGTCGCCGCCGAGGCCGCGGAAAACCAGCGAAAACACCGAGGCGCCGATGAGGATCACGAAGACCATGGCTGAAATCCGCATGGTCGCCCGCGCGACCTCGACAAGGACCGGCGTCCCGGTTTCCGGCATCCTCGTCAGGTAAAGGCGGACGAGACCGACGAACAGGCCCCAGATCAGCACCGCCAGGGCGATGGCGGCGACGGCGATGGCAACCATGTCGGCGGCGGCAATGCCGGTCCGCACCACCCGCAAATCGAAGCTGTTGGCGAGGATCAGCATCACCGCCAGGGCGCCGGCGGCCAACGAGGTGGAACGGCCGCCGCCTTGGCCGCCGAGGCCGGCCAGCAGCATGGCGCCGACGGCGCCGACCGACGCCGCTTCGGTCGGGGTGGCGACGCCGGCTAGAATGGAGCCGAGGACGGCGACGATGAGGACGAGGGGAGGAACCAGCGCCCGCATGACGCGCCGCGCCAAGCCGCTGGCGGCGATTTCGCTGGCGGCGATGGCGGGGGACGATTCGGGGCTGAGCCGGGCTACAGCGAGCTGATAGAGGATGTACATGGCGACCAGGAGCAGCCCCGGAAGCAAGGCGCCGGCGAACAGATCGCCGACCGAAACCGGCTCCGGAGAAAAATTACCGATCGCCCGTTGCGCGTCCACGTAGGCGTTGGAAATCTGGTCCCCGAGCATGACGAGGACAATCGACGGCGGGATGATCTGGCCGAGGGTCCCGGCCGCGCAGACGGTGCCGCTGGCGAGCGCCGGCGCGTATCCCCGCCTCAGCATCGTCGGCAGCGATAAAAGCCCCATGGTGACG
>DUZD01000036.1 GCA_013349695.1 Rhodospirillaceae bacterium | reverse complement strand
AAAACTCTATGCCTTGGCCGAAGAGGTGCTGAGTGACGAGACACTTATCCAGCTCGGCGAGGCCTGGGAGACGGCCTATTCCGTGAAGCACGGGTGATCGGCAAACACCGCCGGACACTGTCGGCGCTAATTTTTCGTCCGTTCGCAATTTTTCGCCCTCCCCGCCGGCACCCAGAGGTGGGCCGACAGATAATTTAGAGCACCTGGTTTGAGAGAAAATTCATGGCAGTTTTTGTTATGAGGATGGTGCCATGGCCAAACCATTGTCATTGGATTTGCATGAGCGGATTGTCGAGGCGGTTGACGCCGATGGAGGCATTCGCACGGTTGCGGCGCGTTTTGGGGTGAGCCCGAGGGCGGTGAGTAATATCCATAAGCGATGGCGCTAGACGGGCAGCGTTGCGCCGGCGAAGATGGGGGGCGACCGCCGGAGGATCGGCCTTTCGCGGAAAATTCGCGGACGCCAACTCTGTCTCCGTTTTACCTTGATCCCTCCTCCGCGAACCTCCGCGGCCCTGGTATTTTGATGAATTTCCTTGCCTCTTCGTGACTTGCAGGTGAATTTCGGGGTCCGTTCGCGGATAATCGGTCCTCCCATGCTCGAAGCGATTGAAACCTCGCAAGACCCCACCGCCGCCGCCCTCGAAGTCCGCGGCCTCGAAGTCGTCTTCGCCACCGACGCCGGCCCTTTGAAGGCGGCCGACAAGGTCTCGTTCGCGGTGCCGGCCGGGCGGACGTTGGGTCTGGTCGGCGAATCGGGCTGCGGCAAGTCGATCTCGGCGCTCGCCATCCTGGGTCTGGTGCCGCCGCCGGGGCTTATCATCGGCGGCCAAATCCTTTTTAACGGCGATGATCTTGCGAGCTTGCCGGAACGGCGCATGGAAGACATCCGCGGTGCCCGCGTCTCGATGATCTTCCAGGAGCCGATGACGGCCCTGAACCCGGTTTTCAGCATCGGCTCGCAGGTCGCCGAGGCGCTTCGCATCCACCGCCGAACGTCCAGGCCCGAGGCCTGGAAGGCCGCCGTCGAAATGCTGGCCAGGGTCGGCATCGCCGACGCCGACGCTCGCGCCGGCGACTATCCGCACCAGCTCTCGGGCGGCATGCGCCAGCGGGCGATGATCGCCATGGCGCTGATCTGCCGCCCGGAGGTGTTGATCGCCGACGAGCCGACGACGGCGCTCGACGTCACCACCCAGGCCCAGATCCTCGACCTGATGATGGCCATGCAGAGGGATCTGGGCCTGGCCATCCTGTTCATCAGCCACGACCTGGGGGTGATCTCCGAGATCGCCGACGAGGTCGCGGTGATGTACGCCGGCGCCATCGTCGAACGGGCGCCGGCGGGCGAGCTGTTCGAGCGTCCCCTTCATCCCTACACCCAGGGCTTGATCGAAACCCTGCCCGGCACCGGTCCGCGCCTGCCAAGACTTCCCGCCATCGCCGGCCAGGTCCCCGACCTCGGGGCGCTGCCCCGGGGCTGCCGGTTCTCCGACCGCTGCCCGCTGGCCGACGATGAATGCGGTGCTTCCGAGCCCACCTTGGCGGCCGCCGGCGAGCGCCGGCGGGTGGCCTGCTGGAAGGCGGCGCCATGAGCGGTACGCCGGTCCTCGAAGTCCGCGACCTCTGCAAGCGCTTCCCGGTCGGGGGCAAGGGCCCGTTCGCCGACAAAAGCTGGCTGAACGTCGTCAACGCCGTCAGCTTCCGCCTCGACAAGGGCGAAACCCTGGCCCTGGTCGGCGAATCGGGCGGCGGCAAGACGACCCTCGCCCGCGCCGCCGCCATGCTTCAGCCGCCGACCTCGGGATCGGTGCGTTTCGAGGGGCGCGAGATCACCGGCCTCGACAACCGCTCGCTCAAGCCCCTGCGCCGCCGCATCCAGATGATTTTCCAGGACCCTTACGGCTCCTTGAATCCGCGCCTGCCCGTCGGCGCCATCATCGCCGAACCCTTGCTCGTTCACGGCCTCGGCGACAAGGCGGAGCGGCGGCAAAAAGCCATCCGGCTGGCCGAACAGGTCGGCCTCAAGGCCGGCGACATGAGCCGCTACCCGCACCAGTTCAGCGGCGGCCAGCGCCAGCGCATCGCCATCGCCCGCGCCATCGCCCTGCAACCTTGCCTGATCATCGCCGACGAGCCGGTTTCGGCGCTCGATGTCTCCATCCAGGGCCAGGTACTCAATCTACTGCGGGACTTGCGGGATTCGCGGGGGCTCACCTATCTTTTCATCAGCCACGATTTGGCGGTGGTCCGCCATTTCGCCGACCGAGTGGCGGTGATGTATCTGGGCCGGATCGTCGAGACGGCGGCGGCCGAAACCCTGTTCGATGCGCCGCGTCACCCTTATACCCGCGCCCTGATCGCCGCCCAGCCGGTAATCGGCCGGGGCAAGAGAATGGCGGCGGATTGCCTTCCCGGCGATCCGCCCAGCCCTCTCGATCCGCCTTCCGGCTGTCCCTTTCACCCGCGCTGCCCGTTGGCCGAAGCGCGGTGCCGGGAGTCGAAACCGGAGCTTGAGGGCGAAGGCGGCCACCGGGCGGCCTGCCATGTCGTGAATGGGGGCGGGACATGAGCCGTTTTCTGCTGCATCGCCTTTTGCAATCCCTTGTCGTGCTCTTCTTGATGTCCTTCGTCATCTACTGGCTGATGGGGTTGATGCCGGGCGATCCCATCGACTTGATGATCAGCGCCGATCCGAAAATCACCTCCGAGGACGCGGCCAGGTTGCGCGCCCTTTACGGCCTCGACAAACCCATCACCGAGCGTTATCTGAACTGGCTTGGAGCGGCGGTCGGCGGCGACTTCGGCTTTTCCCGCTTGTACGCGAAACCGGTGCCCGAGGCCCTGTTGCCGGCGCTGGCCAACACCGTCCGGTTGCTGGGAATAACCTTGTTCCTGTCGCTTCTGATCGGCCTGCCGGCCGGCATGGCCGCCGCCATAAGGCCTTATTCCAAAACCGATTACACCATCAATTTGCTGGCCTTCGCCGGCATCTCGCTGCCGGCCTTCTGGTTGGCGTTGTTGCTGATCATCGTCTTTTCAGTCTTTCTCGGCGTCCTGCCGGCCGGCGGCGTCGCCGCCTTGGGCGGCGATGGTTTTTGGGATCAGGCCAAATACCTGGTCCTGCCGGTGGCCAACCTCACCATCGCCAGCGTTGGCGGCCATACCCGATACATGCGCGCCGCCATGATCGAGGCCCTGCGCCAGGACTATATCCGCACCGCCCGCGCCAAGGGCGCCGGCCCAGCCCGTGTGGTGCTCGGACACGCCCTTCGCAACGCGTTGATCCCGGTGGTGACCATCGTCTCCCTCGATTTCGGATTTCTGTTCTCCGGCGCGCTCATCACCGAGACGGTTTTCGCCTATCCCGGCATGGGCAAGCTGATCTTCGATGCCATCATGGGCAACGACTACAATCTGGCCCTGGTGGCGCTGCTGTTCGTCACCTTGCTGATCCTGATCGGCAACCTGTTGGCCGACCTCGCCTATGCCTGGTTGGATCCGAGGATTTCATACCGATGAGAGGACCGATGGCCGATACGGCCGAGAGCATGATGGCCTTGGCGTTGAAGCGTTTCCGCCGTCACCGGCTGGCCATCGCCGGCGCCGTCGTGCTGGCGGTGTTGGCGTCGCTTGCGGCGACGGCGCCATTGATCGCCACGATCCTCGGGCTGGACTGGGAAGCGGTGGACCTGCTGAACCGCTTCGCTCCGTCCTCGGCCGCCCATCCCCTGGGTACCGACGAACTGGGACGGGATCTTTTCATCCGCCTCCTGTATGGCGGCCGGATATCCCTCCTGGTGGGGCTGACGGCGACCGTCGTGGCGGCGCTGATCGGCACCGCCATCGGTCTCTTGGCGGGCTTTTACGGCGGCCGCCTGGACGCGCTGCTGATGCGCTTCACCGACAGCGTCATCGCCCTGCCGCTGCTGCCGCTGCTGATCGTCCTGGCGGCGGTGGACCTGGATAAACTGGGCTTGCCGCCGTCGTTGGTGCAATCGCAATACGTCAGCCTTTACCGGATCATCGCCATCGTCGCCCTCGTCGGCTGGACGACGGTGGCGCGGCTGGTGCGCGGCGCGGCGTTGACGATACGCGAACGCGATTTCGTGCTCTCGGCGCGCGGCTACGGCGCCGGCGGTTTCAGGATCATGACCGTGCATATCCTGCCCAACCTGATTTCGCCGGTGATCGTCGCGACGACGCTGTCGGTGGGAAACGTCATCCTGCTGGAATCGGTATTGAGTTTTTTGGGCCTCGGCATCCAGCCACCGATCCCCAGCTGGGGAAATCTCTTGACCAACGCCCAGGAGCTGATCTGGACGGCGCCGGGACTGGCGATGTGGCCGGGCATGCTCATTTTCATCACCGTCATCGCCCTTAATTTTCTAGGCGACGGCCTGCAGGACGCCCTCGATCCGAAGGCCACGGATTGACGCCGCCTCTGGAATTGTCGGCGCCCAGTTCCAATCTGTAACGGAGCGAATCCGGTGGAAGGCGGGGAAATGAAAAGCATGCTGTCATGTTCGGTCTGAGTCATGCCCCGGATTTGACGGGAAACCGCTTGCGCTGGTTCAACGTGGAGCGTCCGCTTTCCCTCGAGGACCTCCGCGGCCGCTTGGTGATTCTGGATTTCTGGACCTTCTGCTGCATTAACTGCATGCACGTCCTGTCCACCCTCAAGGTGATCGAGGAGACGTTCCCCGAGGAAGTGGTGGTCATCGGCATCCACTCGCCCAAGTTCGAGGCCGAGCGGGACGCCGCCAACGTCGCCCAGGCCATCGCCCGCTACGACATTCGCCACCCGGTCGTTCATGATCCAGAAATGACCCTGTGGCGGGCCTATAGCGTGCGCGCCTGGCCGACCTTGCTGTTCCTCTCGCCCGACGGCATGATTATCGGCAGCGTTCCCGGGGAACCCGATCGCCTGCCCCTGACCAGGGGGATCGGCAAAATGATCGGCGACTGGAAGGGCAAAGGCATGATGGCGCCGAAACGCCTGGCTTTGCGCCGGCCACCCAAAACCGACGGCCTGTTGCGCTTTCCCGGCAAAATCAAACCGCTTCGCGGAGCCGGCGACGGCAAGCTTTGGGCGGTTGCCGACAGCGGCCACCATCAGGTCGTCGTCCTCGACGACGACGGTTGCGAAGTCAGGCGCTTCGGCGGCGGCGAGGCGGGTTTCATCGACAGCGATGCAGCCAACAGCGCCTTTCACAACCCGCAAGGCCTGATCTGCGGCGCCGGCGTCATCTATGTCGCCGACACGGGCAATCACGCCATCCGCCTGATCGACCTGGAAAAGGATGAAATCGTTACCCTCGCCGGAACCGGCGAGCGCGGCATGGCGCTTGGCGGGCCGGAGCCCGGTAGCGAGGCCGCGCTGGCTTCGGTCTGGGACCTTGAGCTCGCCGGGGAGCGTCTGTTCTTCGCCAATGCCGGGACCCACCAATTGGGCGAACTCGATTTGGCATCGAATCAAGTCCGTTCCCTCGCCGGGACCAGCGGCGAGGACATCATCGACGGCCCGTCCATGGAGGCGCTCCTGGCCCAACCCAGTGGCCTCGCCCTCGACGGAAAAGCCGGAACTCTTTATTTCGCCGACAGCGAAACCTCATCGGTCCGCGCCCTTAACCTCAAGTCGCCGTCCCGTGTCGACACCCTGGTCGGCACCGGGCTATTCGATTTTGGCGCCATTAACGGCCCTTTCGAAACGGCCCGCTTGCAGCATCCCCTGGGCCTGGCCTGGATCGAGGGCGCCCTGGTGGTCGCCGACAGCTACAACAACCGCCTTCGCGTCCTCTCCTTTAACAACCGCCAGGTCAATGATTTAGGCGAGAACCGCTTCACCTGCGCCGATAACAGTTGTCTGACGGTGAGCGAGCCGGCGGGTGTCGCCGCCGACGGCAACGGCCGCCTGCTTTTGGCCGATACCAACAACCATCGGGTGGTGGAAATCCGGCGGCGGGAAGAAACCCTGTCCGTATGGGCGGAATAGTCTCCGGCGCGACGCCAAGATAAAGCCATTGAAGCGGCGGCCGGCCTTCGCCAAGGTAGGGGCGCTCCTTCGATAATTCCGGCAACGAGGTTTGAGGCACATGACCAATATTTGCAGCTCGGCGTCGGACCGTGACATCGCTAACCACTTGCACCCCTACACCAACCTCAAGAAATTTCAAGACTCCGGGCCCTTGATCATTACCAGGGGAAAGGGAGTACGCGTCTTCGACGAGAACGGAAAAGGCTATATCGAAGGCTTGGCCGGACTTTGGTGCACGGCTCTCGGCTTCGGCGAGCAACGGCTGGTGGACGCGGCAACGCGGGCGCTGGAGCAACTGCCTTTTTATCACTCTTTCGGCGGCAAGGTTGCCGCCGCCACCATCGACCTCGCCGAGAAACTGATCGACTTGGCGCCGGTGCCGATGTCGAAGGCGATCTTTTCCAACTCGGGTTCCGAGGCCAACGACACCGCCATCAAAATCATTTGGTATTACAACAACGCCCTTGGCCGGCCGCGGAAAAAGAAGATCATATCGCGCCACAAAGCCTACCACGGCGTCACCGTCGCCACCGGCAGCCTGACCGGCTTTGCCAACAATCACCGTGACTTCGATCTGCCAATTGACCGCATCTTGCATACCAGTTGCCCCCATTACTACCGTTTCTCCGAGAACGGCGAGACGGAAGAGGAATTCGCCAGCCGCTGCGCCGAGGATCTTGAAAAATTGATCATCGGCGAAGGACCGGATACCGTCGCCGCCTTTTTCGCCGAGCCGGTCATGGGGGCGGGCGGAGTGATCGTCCCTCCGGTCACCTATTTCGAGAAAATCCAGGAAGTGCTGAAAAGATACGACATACTGTTCATTGTCGACGAGGTGATCTGCGGCTTTGGGCGTACCGGCAACTTTTGGGGGAGCCAGACCTTCAACCTCAAGCCCGACATGATGACAACGGCCAAGGCCTTGTCGTCGGCCTATCTGCCGATCTCGGCGCTGCTGGTATCCGAACCCATCTACCAAGCGATGGTCCAGGAAAGCGAAAAAATCGGAATCTTCGGCCACGGTTTCACCTATTCCGGCCATCCCGTGGCGGCGACGGTGGCCCTGGAAGCGATCGCCATTTTTGAGGAACGCAACATCCTTGATCACCTGCGCCGGGTCGGCCCTGGCTTCCGGGAGGGGCTGCGCCGCTTCGCCGATCACCCCCTCGTCGGCGAGGTTCGCGGCGTCGGCTTGATCGGCGGAGTCGAGATCGTTCAGGACAAGGCAAGCCGGAAGCCTTTCGCTCCTTCTGACGGTGTCGGCCCTTACTTGTCGGACAAGCTCCAGGAGCACGGCGTGATCACTCGGGTGATCGGCGATACCGCCGCCTTCGCGCCGCCGCTGATCATCACGGCGGATGAAATCGGCGAAATGCTGGACAGCCTTGGCCAAGCCTTGGACGAAACCGCCGACTGGGCCGCCGGCCGGGGTTTGCTGTCATAATCTTCCCTTTCATTGAACGGAAAATTCGAAAAATAGGTTGCGGAGTAAAGACCTAATTCATTAGAATTAAGCAAAAATAAGCCGAACCGAGGCAGGTGAGCGTCTCGGCCCCCGGAAACCTGGCGGCCGGGGAGGAATGGATGATCGACTACGACGAATATTTCGCCGATAAAATCAATGCCCTGAAAAAGGAAGGCCGCTACCGCGTCTTCGCCGATCTGGAACGCACTGCCGGCGATTTTCCACGGGCGAGGAATTACCGCGACGGCGAAATCAAGGATATCACCGTCTGGTGCTCGAACGATTACATGGGCATGGGCCAGCACCCGGAAGTGCTCGCCGCCATGCACGAAGCCATCGATAAATGCGGCGCCGGCGCCGGCGGCACCCGCAATATCTCGGGCACCAATCACTATCACGTGCTTTTGGAAAAGGAACTGGCGGATTTGCACCGCATGGAGGCGGCGCTTCTGTTCGGCTCCGGCTGGACGGCCAACATGACGGCGCTGTCCACACTCGGCGCCATGCTTCCGGACTGCGTGATCCTGTCCGACGTGGAAAACCACAACTCCATGATCGAGGGCATCCGGCATTCGAGAGCCGAGAAAAAAATCTTTAAACACAACAACGTCGAACACCTGGACAGCCTTCTCGGCCAGTATCCGCCCGAGCGGGCCAAGCTGGTGGCCATCGAATCCGTCTATTCCATGGATGGCGACATCGCCCCGCTCAAGGAAATCCTCGATGTCTGCGAACGGCACAACGCCATGAACTTCCTCGACGAGGTTCACGCGGTCGGCATGTATGGGCGGCACGGCGCCGGCATCGCCGAACGCGATGGCCAGATGCACCGGGTTAGCGTCATGCAAGGGACTCTGGCCAAGGCTTTCGGCGTTGTCGGCGGTTACATCGCCGGATCGGCGGCGATGTGCGATTTCATCCGCTCTTACGGTTCCGGCTTTATTTTTTCCACTTCCATGCCGCCGGGGGTGGCCGCCGCCGCCCTGGCCAGCATCCGTTACCTGAAAGAACACAACGAACTGCGCGAAAAACATCAAGAGCGGGCGGCGACGCTGAAACGGCGCTTCGCCGAGGCCGGCATCCCGGTCATGCCGTCAAGCAGCCATATCGTTCCCGTCATCGTCGGCGATCCGGTGCAATGCAAGCAAGCCAGCGACCGGCTCCTGGACGAGCACGGCATCTATGTCCAGCCCATCAACTACCCGACGGTAGAGCGTGGCACGGAGCGCCTGCGGTTCACGCCGACGCCGCTGCACTCGGACGCCGACATGGATCATCTGCTGGCGGCGACCAAAACGGTCTGGGAACAGTTGTGCCTTAAGACCGCGGCTTAGAGCCTATAATGGACTCGGGCCTGCAACTTGCTTATAATAGTGGTGATTCTAGAGGTTTTCGCGGAGCCGGCGGATGTATACCGATAACACTCTGACGCCGAAGGAAGCGGTCCGCCTTTGCGCCCTCGGCACGCTGGCGCAAGCGCCCGTCAACTATGGGACTCTCGCCAACGCCATCCGCCATTTCGTCGGCCACGTCATCGGGCCTTCGCTCGACGTCATGGGCCCTTCCCTGGAATTGCTGAAGTACGAGGGTTTGATCGAGGCCGTTGACGGCATCGGCATGGAAGACGACGCCATGCTCGCCATCACCGACGACGGACGCGAAGAGCTTCGGACCCTTTTGAGCGCCAATATCCGCTCTTCGGCGGCGGAGCTGAACAAGCTCATCTTCGCCTTGAAATTCCATTTCCTGCACTTGCTGGACCGGAAGGGACAGCGCCGCCAAGCCGGCCACATGGTCGAGGTCTGCGAGAACGAACTGGCCAGGCTGGAAGACCTGCGCCAATACCATGCCGGCAGCGAAGGCTATCTGTTGCAATGGCTGGACCACGACATCGCTCTGCTGGAATCCCGCCTCGACTGGCTGCGGGAATTTCGCGACAAGTTCCATGAAATTCGGTGACAGGGAAATTCGATCACGGTAGGGACGCGGGTTACCCCGCGCCCCCCGCACGGATCCCGGCCTGCGCTGCTAACGCACCGGGCTCCTGCCTCGGGTGTTTGACGTAGAAGCGCGCGCTTGCGGCCTCTCGTACACGGTCCAGCGCCTGTGGCACGCTCCCCCCGGCCGTGCTTTGCCGGCCCGTGTTCCCCTTGGCCCCCTCCCTTCCCTGCACCGGCTCCGCCACCGGTTTCCCGGCTTTGTTCGCCGGCTTCCCCGGTACTATGGAGGGGTCCGGCTTCTCCCGTTCGTGCGTCATGGGCTTCGGCCTTTGCGGCCTTCCCCATTGTCGCACAGGCTCGGCGCCTTGGATGCGTATTCTTTCGCGGCCCGATACCCAGCCCGCATGTACCCCTGTCAACGCTTCGCCGGCCTCCTCGCGGACGGCCAACGCATGACTCGGGGCCGGTGTGGGTGGCTAGTCCTTCACCGTACGGCTCTTTCATCCGCAACTCCTCGCCGGCCTCCCGGCGCACGTGACAGCATACTAATTTCCAAGCCTTGCCATTTGCAATCAAGCGGAAAGGCGGAAATTTAGTATGCTGTCACCGAATTTCCAAACTTGCACGGAAAAATGTTATTCGAGGTGAGAAGGTTTGGGAGATAGAGAAATCGGAGAGGGAGACGTGGCGCTATGGCGGACGACCAAGAAGAGTTACCCGTACCCAAATGGTTTTTCCAAGGCGTGCCGAAAGGACCAGAACCAGAACAACTATTGATCTCGGTTCGGGACGAACTTTATAGGGCGTTGTCGGGATTTTACACCCACGCGGCACAATACATCAGGTTCCTGTTACTGACTTTTGGCGCGGTCGTAGCAATGATGGGATATAGCTATACGCGATTTGTCGATGATCCGACTATGATTTGGAAGGTGGCGTTATTGGTAGGTTCAGGACTAATGGTGATTCTTGGAGTAGTCGCTGTCGCTTCATTTCGGGTCCTTTATTTAAATTATCATGTGTATCTTTGGGCGATGGTTTTTGCGCTCCGATGCCATTGGCATTCGAATTTGAAAGCGACACACCCGTGGCTGGCGCGAAATTTCGATCAATTGGTCAAGTGGAATAATACAAGTCTCAAAAGATATCTGATACGCCGTACCTGGAACCTAGGGGATGCCTTCTTGATGATCGGAATTATGTTGGTAGTTCTTGTAAATCTCGGCCTCATAGGCGGTGCGGTGGCATTTATGTATTTTTGGAAGGCGGAAATTAGGGCGACTCTAATTTAATTCGGTGACAGCATACTAATTTCCAAGCCTTGCCATTTGCAATCAAGCAGAAAGACGGAAATTAGTATGCTGTCACCGAATTTCCAGCGGATTTAAGAGTCTCGATCAGGCGGCGGGCGTTGGCCAACAACCGGGGCCACGCCTCCGCCCAGCAGCACTCATGATCGTAATCGGAAACCTCTTCGATCATGGTTCGAGACCTATCATCCATTCGCTCCAAATACGAAAGGATCACGGAAACCGGCACCCTCTTGTCCTTTTCCCCGGCATAGTGGACCTGGGGAACGGATTGGAGCCGGCGGGCAAAGTCGGCGGCGTTGAGGGAGCCGTGTAACGGCGTGTCGCCGTGATGGGCCGTCCAGGCACGGTGATCCAGATTGGCGGCGACGGTGATCACCGCGTCGACGTCTCGGCGTTGCGCCGCCAGAAGCATGGCGAGAGTGCCTCCGCCGGAATAGCCGATCAGCAATAGCTTCCGTGCGGCGGTATCTGCCTTGGCCTTGTTCAAGGCTTGATCCAAGGATTCCAGAACCTGCCGCGAGTAGCGGCGCGAAGTCCAATAAAGCGGATTGCACCCCGGCACCTTGACGCCGCCGGCATACTGACACGGCCATTCGGAGCATGATCGGGGCGCGCGGCGTTGGATCGGCGGCAATTCTGGACGGCGTGATCCAGGGCTGTCCGTCGCCTTCGATATAGACCACCATCTCGGCGGACAAGCCGACCGGACCGTTATGGTATCCGTAACGGCTGAACTTGGACGTGAAAAACCGCCGGGATCGCCATCCGGCCGCCGCCGCCAAACGATCGGCGCGCGTTTTATCAGCAGAAAGCCTGGAATCTCGCAAGATAGAAGAAAGGCGATAGCAAAAATCATGAAGGGACCCAACCAAACGCCGCGCCGCCTCCAAATGCAATGATTACGCCCTTGGGATCAGAAATTGAACTTGATGACAGCGTTAACCGTGTAGTTCTCTACGTTATCTTCGCCCTTGACGGTTGTTGCGTCAACGCCGCCGGTGAAGATGTCGCTAATGTTGAAGTTGAATCCACCACCAACCACGAAACGGTCATTACCATTCGAGAACGAGGTATCTCCAGACTGCAACTTCGCTTCGTCGGAGTTGAAATCAAATTCGTAGTCGCCCTTGATATAAGGGGTTATGAAGCCACCGAACGTATAGCCCAAACGGATGCCGGCTTTGCCGCCGCCGAAATCGGTATTGAATTCGGTGCGGGTGCGGGCGGCGCCGTCGGCCCCGGTGAAGTCGTCATGGCGCTCGCTGGCATAGAGGGCGCCCACGGAAGCGCCGAGATTAAAATTGTCGATGTAGTAGTCGACATTGAAGTTGGTGGCGCCGAAATTGCGCTCGGCATCAAAATCGCCGAGGATATTGGTCTGTGTGAAGCCCGTGGTGATGACGGATTTCCGTTCGGCGTCGTAGTTAAGCCACGTGTAATCGCCGGTGGCGTCGATGCTGAAAATGTCTATGGCGTAAGGAGCGTCGCCATTGCCTGTCCCTTCCAGGGACCCTTTGTTGAAACGCACATTGAGGTCGGTGGCGGCGGCTTTCTGGACCAAGCCAAAAAAACCGAGCAAGGCGAATACGAACAAACAAACCGCGCGGAGAAAAATCATAACGGGCCACTCCAGTGATGAAATGACATCTTATCCATGCATTGGCGGATCAAGAAGAAACACTCTCATAAACTCGACATGTTAAATTAGAAATGAAGTGTTGCGATCAATCAACAATTTTCACATCAAAAATTAACATAAGCTTTATGATGGTGCATTTATGCAACAGGATGGTACGTCTGTTTTGTCAATCATCAACCGGTTGATTGCCCCGCCGAACCCTCCCGCCAATCAGCGAGCGAGATGTAACCGACCTTCAGTTGCTCCCGCATCCGAGGCTCTTTATCGAGGCTATCATGCAAGCACGAATCGCCGTTTGCCGTAACCGCACCTAGTGGCCCGCGTCAGCCAAACTGCACCCCTACGACGGTCTTGCGAGGTTTCCGGCTAGGAGCGTGTTGCGCCGTGGTGTCCATGCACCACAAGCGGCGCGCGACGACGTCCGGAAGCCTCGCAAGATCGCCCAAAGGGTCGCTTTTCCCTTCCCCTCGGGGCGTCGGGAACGCTTGACGATGTCCCCGCATCGCCTACGCGTCCCCTCCTACCGAGGAGACGGGAAAAGCGATCGTAGGGATACAATTTGGCTGACGCGGGCCACTAGCCGCCACCTGCGATGCAAGCTAAACAAGGCGCCGCCGCGTACCTTCGGCCGCCTGGGAGATTACTTTTTCGTGACCTTGGCGAGGACCTGTTCAAGACCGGCGAGGAGTTGTTTCCCTTGCTCGCCGCCGCTGCCTTGCATGCGTTTGGAGATGACCAGTTTCATGGTGCCGATGTAGAGTGCGATCACCTCGATCTCGTGCGGACCAGCGGTATCCATTTTTTCGATCAGATGGCACAGATCGTGGCCGAGCGTGGTCATCAACTGATAATCGAAGCTTCCGCCATGCCCCTTTATGTCATGGGAAATCTGGAACATGCGGTCGAGCAAGTCCTTACCGCCGTCCTTGGCCGCCTTCAACCCTTCCAAGAGCCGACCGATCTTCGCCAGATCCTCCTCGACCCATTCAAGATAGCTGTCGCCCATATCGGCGATAACGGCTTGCGCTTTCTCCAAGGCGGCGAGATCGACCGCTCCCGGACCACCGGCGCTGACTTTCGCCTTCAGCACATTCGGCGGCCGGATGACCGTCGCTTGCCCGTCAGCTCCAGTTTTGTCTTCATCGCCCATTTTGCAGTGGTCCTTTCATCGATCCCGCCTGAATGTAGTCCGAAGCGCATCGCCCCAACAGATCCGTCTCAAACCCTATAGGGATCGGCTGGATCATGGCAAGCCGAAAAAGCCGGCTTAGGTTTAAGAGACAACGACGAGATACGGCCAAACAGACTTTGTAACGGCCTTCAGAGCCCGCCCTTCTGGTGCCTTGTGTTTCCGCTCCGGGGCGGCGGCGCGACCACCGCTTGGCAAGATGGCCGGCGGCATGTGTCGGATCGGCGAGGATGGCGGCGGAGATCGGCTTCAAGCCCGCCGCGGCGCCAACGCCGCGTCCTCGACGCGGATGCGCTGAATCAGGAGAACCAAGTTGAGCAGGGAAAAGACCAGGGCGATCCCCCAGGCCCCGAAGACCAGGGGCAGGACGGCGATCTCCGCCGCCACGACAAGATAATTGGGATGCCTGAGATAACGATAGGGGCCCCGGCGCACCAAGGGCGCCCCCGGCAGAATAACGATCCGGGTGGTCCAGAACCGGCCGAGGCTCGCCAGCACCCACAGGCGCGCCGCCTGCAAGGCCAGAAACAGGGCCAGCAGGGGCCAGTTGACGGGCGCCTCGGACGGGACCAGAAGCAGGAGGGCGAGCAGCCATGCCGCGTGCAGCCCAACGATCAGCGGATAATGGCCGGCGCCGACTTCATGCCCACCCTCGGCCAGCAGGCGTCTGGTGTTGCGCCGTGAATGGATCAGCTCGGCGAGACGCTACGCGGCGACCAGCCCGAGCACCAGCCAGAGCAGGCTCATTCCATCTCAATGGTAAGAAAAGCGGCGGTGAAGCCCGGGCCCAGGGTCGACATGAGGTAGCGGCCGGCGGGGCGTTCCGCCAGGACCCGTTGCAGGACGAACATCACCGTCGCCGCCGACATGTTGCCGTAGTCACGCAGCACCGCCCGAGCATGATCGAGTCCGCCCGGCGGCAGGCCGAGGGCCGCTTCCATGGCGCTGACCACCTTGGCGCCGCCGGGGTGGCAGATGAAACCGTCGATATCCGCCAAGCCGAGCCCGCGGGCATCCAGATAGCAATCGACGGCGGCGCGCATCTCCCGGTGGACGATCCGCGGGATATCGCGCGAAAACAGCACCCCGAAACCGTCCTCCTCTATGTTCCAGCCCATGATGTTCAGGGTGTCCGGCCAGGTGTGCTCGCCCCAGCCGGTGATCGCCGGCCCGTCGCCCTCGCACGCCACCAGCGCGGCGGCGGCGGCGTCGCCGAACAGCACCGTGGCGATGACGTTGCTGTTGGATCGGTCGTGGCGCCGAAAGGTGAGCCCGCAAAGCTCCACGACCAGAAACAGAACTCGCCGGCCGGGAACGGCCAGGGCCATCTCGGCGGCGCGGGCGAGGCCCAACACGCCGCCGGCACAGCCCAACCCGAACACGGGCAGGCGCTCCACGTCCGGGCGCAGTCCCAGCCGCGGCATCACCCGGGCGTCGAGGCTCGGCGTGGCGATGCCCGAGGTGGAAACGGCGATCACCACGTCGACCGCCGCCGCTTCCAGCCCGGCCCGCGCCAAGCATTCGCTGGCGGCACGCTCAAGGAGGCTCACCGCGTGCTCCAGATACAGCCGGTTCTTCTCCACCCAGCCATGGGCGTCGTCGTATCAGGCGAGGGGGACGCAGGAGTAGCGGGTCTCGATGCCGGCATTGTCGAAGGCCGTCAACAGCCGCTCGATCTCGGTGTCGCGGCCGCTGAAAAGGCGGTGTGCCGAATCCCTGACCTCGGCCTGGCCGAGGGCGTAGGGAGGGACGGCGGTGCTGACGGCGAGAAGGCGCGGGGTCGGGGTCATGGGTTGGTGTTGGCTCAACGTTCATGGCGATATTGATAGCCGCCATTTTGCTCGCGGCTGGCCAGAAACACCAGGGGACGAGTCAAAAATTCAGGTTCATCCGGGAATTCCGGGAAAAGCGTCCGTTACACGTTGAGCCTGCCGTCCCAATCGGCGGCGTTCAAGGTCATGCCGGGCTCTTTCCCGTGCCGCTTGGACATGCTCATGCATGGTTGTGACGCTTCTCACTGAACGCCAGCACCAATTGTGCCAAGCTGGGGAAGGATCAGGGGCCGCCACTAGAGCATGTCTCTCTAACCCTTTACCACATTGGGAATGGTGGTCCCTGATCTTTCCCGTTCACGAATGACGACCCTCGGGCGAACAAACCGCCGCCGGTACCTAGCCGGC
The DNA here is from genome assembly GCA_013349695.1 of Rhodospirillaceae bacterium. Taxonomy (GTDB): domain Bacteria; phylum Pseudomonadota; class Alphaproteobacteria; order Rhodospirillales; family 2-02-FULL-58-16. Next base: position 10 of record DUZD01000036.1, on the reverse strand, counting down.
TTTCGGACAG
>DUZD01000035.1 GCA_013349695.1 Rhodospirillaceae bacterium | reverse complement strand
TTCAAAGCTTTTTGCGAGGCGGCGGCGGCGGCGTCCGCCTTGCCGGACGTTTTGGCCTTGACGCCGCCGCCATGACGTTTCGGCGACGGTCGCGGGCGGGTGGACCTCGCCGCTGACTGTAACATGGACCAACCCGGAGCCGCTTGCCCTTCATGGCCCGCCGATTCCAAATGGGTTTTCGCCATCAAGGAACGCACCATGGGCGTCGCAATGGCCAGAAAAACAAAGAGGAAAATAGACAAAAGGACGAGGGTCCGAATGTTGGTGCTCGAATGCATCCCAAATAACGTGCTGTCGCTGATGAATGGAAATGCCAGCGCCGTCGTTACCGTGGCAACGATGACGCTGATCAAGATGATAAACAGCACCTTTACCAGGACAGCGCTGAACGTGTCCTTCTTGCTTTTTTTCATTTTCCGGGATGGGGAGGGACGGGATCCCTCTGTATCTTCGAGGGCGGCCGCCCCAGTCCTCGGCGCTTTCCGCCTCGCCGAGCTCCCGCCGGCGGCGGACGGCGGTCCCGGCTCGGCCCTTCCACCACCTTTGCCCGGGGACGAGCTTTTTGGACCTGGACTCTGATAGACGACGATTTCTTGGCAAAGGCCTGTTTCGATTTCGTAGGATTCTTTGATGACCTTGACGGCTTCGACGCTTGCCAACTGATCGAGGACCTTGGCCTCATGAGTGGCGGCATCCTGTTTCTGCCCCGAATGACGGGCGTGAATCTCCCATCTGCCCTTCTGCCGGACATGGACTTCGTAAGTGATTTCGCGGCTAGCCATGTCATCTCCGGTGAGACGGCCACAAGCACAAAGCCACGGGAAAGCGCGCCGTTCCTTATCCCCCCCCCGTGCTGTGTCCGTATCGCTTCCTTTAAGGAAGTGATCTTACAAAAAGTATTAAAAAAACTAAAAGATATCGGAAACCGCGGCCAAAATTCATTTTGACCGAAACCGGATAAGACTCAATAAAACATGCCATTCGCTGCCTGCGTCGCCGCGCCATTGGCCATCGCTAGCCAACAAAACCTTGGCGCATAATTGTACGCGCGGCGTCGCCGGTTCGGATCGATATCCTGGCGATCCGAACCGGCGACGCCGTGGTTTAGCTTTTCAGGGCGAAGTCTTTGAACCGTTTGTTGAACTTCGCCAACTGCCCACCGCGGTCGACCAAACGGTGCACACCCGTCCATGCGGGATGGGTCTTGGTATCGATATCCAGTTTCAGGATATCGCCCGCTTTGCCCCAAGTGGAACGGGTAGTGAAAGTGGTGCCGTCCGTCATCTGGACGGTGATTTCATGGTAGTCGGGATGGATATCCGCTTTCATGGTTCCGCTCCACAAAGTCCTAAGGTTTTAATCGTTGCGGATCGAAGCGATCCAGGACGTGAGTAAGCCCCAATATACCCATATGGGCATGCCGGTTCAAGGACGGCTACATCTTCCCTCCCCTTTGTCTCTCTTGTTGGCTGGCGGGCGGTTGCCATATGCTTTATCGGGCCGGCGTACTTTTGGATTCGAAACGAAGCCATGAACCTCGATCAAGACACTTATGAAACCGTTGCCGATGAAACCCTCGGAAGATTGCTGGATGCCATCGAGGAAACGCTTGGCGACAGCCTGGATATCGATATCGAGGAAGGCATCCTCACCATCGAGCTTCTCTCTGGCGGCAAATACGTCATCAACAAGCATTTTCACCAGCGTCAGATCTGGGTTTCTTCGCCGGTCAGCGGCGCCTCCCATTTCGCTTACGACGCAAAGGCGGAACAGTGGTTGTCGACGCGCGGCGAAGAATCCTTGTCCGCTTTGCTGGCCCGCGAACTCAGCGCCGTTACCGGGACGCCCATCGATCTGTCTTAGAGCCTATCCGAATAACTGGAGACGGTTGTGATAAGACCAAATCAGGAAGGCCGCAAGGCGCCGCTTCGCCGGCGCATCGGCAAGAAGCGGCAACGCTGCGGAGGCCTGATTTGGTCTTATCACAACCGTCTCCAGTTATTCGGATAGGCTCTTAATTCCCGGCGTCCGGCGGCTTCGCCGCACCCATGTCAGGCGCGGACTCGGGTTTCAACGATCGCAAGCTCAGATAGATAACCGCGGCCATGACCAGCGCCCCGCCGTAAAAGGGCCAGTCTTTGCCGAAGATGGAAAACAGCAGTCCGGCCCAGGCGGGGCCGATGACGCGCGCCAAAGTGGTTGCCGATCGGGCGATGCCCAGGATTCCGCCTTGTTCCCCTTCGCCCACTTGCAGCGAGATCAGGCTGTTCAGAGATGGCGTTATGACACTGAAGCCGCAGCCAAGGAGTAGCATCGCCGTCAGCAACATGGGCAGATTGTCGGAAAAAGGAATCAGGGCGATCCCGCAAGCCAGGGCGATGGCGCCTTGCAGGATCAGGCGCGCTTCACCGAACCGTTGCGCCAAACGGCCGATCAGCCCCCCCTGAATCATCGCGCTCAACAAACCCATAAAAGCGAAAACATAGCCGGTTTGTTCCGGTCCCCACCCAAACTGGCGCCGCGACCACATGGGGAAGGTGGCTTCCATGCCAGCGAAAACGAAGGTGACGAGGAAGCTAAACAAAATCAGCAATCCCACTTGCGGGTGACGGAGGGCGTCGATGAATTTCAAACCTGCCTTGCCGGGCAGGCCGGAAGCCACTCTGGCGCGGATTTCCGGCGACAGGGATTCCTTGAGAAGAATCAGAGCCAAAATCAGGGCCAGGAAGGACAGGCCGGCGGCGGCGAAGGCTGGGGTCTGGAAGTCGGCGTGGGCGGGATCGGCGCCGGCGAGGATTCCGCCGATGGCGGGGCCGGCGATGAAACCAAGACCGAAAGCGGCGCCGACCACTCCCATGCCTTTGGCCCGATTGGCCGGGGTCGTGATGTCGGCCACGTAGGCGAAAGCCGCCGAGATGTTCCCAGCCATGGCGCCGCTAGCCGCCCGCGCCGCGAACAACACCCAAAGACTTTCGGCAAATCCGAGCCAGACATAGGCCATAGCGGCTCCGGCGAGGCTGACGAGCAATACCGGCCGCCGCCCAATCCGGTCGCTAAGCCGCCCCCAAAAGGGGGCCGCCAGGAACTGCGTGAACGAGTAGGTCGCCATCAACAATCCGACCACGGCCGGGTTCGCCTCGAAATACTCGGCATAAAAAGGGAGCAGCGGAATGATCATTCCGAAGCCGATCAAGTCGATTACAACGACGAGAAAAATGATCAACATGCCGAGACATCACATCTGTGGAACCGCGGTTCGCTCATCGTTGGGTCAGCTTCAGTTCGATGCGGCGGTTGCGGCGGTTGGCGGTTTCGTCGTCGCGCGGATCGAGTGGATGGTGATCTCCGAACCCCGCGGCGGCCAAACGGTTGGGGGGAATTCTTTGGCTTATCAAATACTTGACCACCGAAGTGGCGCGTCCCGTGGACAGCTCCCAGTTGGACGGGAACCGCGGGGTTTTGATGGGGACTTTGTCGGTATGCCCGTCGATGCGGAGAATCCAATTAATGTCCTTGGGGATCTTGGCGATAATTTCGCGCAGGCTTCGCACCAGTTGGTAGAGCTGTCGCTTGCCCTTTCTGCCCAAATCCGCCGAACCGCTTTCGAAAAGCACTTCCGATTGGAAAACGAAACGATCGCCGACGATGCGCACGCCCGGGTGGCGGCCCAACAATTCGCGCAGGCGGCCGAAGAATTCCGAGCGGTAGCGGGACAATTTCTGCACCTTGACGGCCAGGGCGGCGTTGAGGCGCTTACCGAGCGAAGCGATCTGTACATTCTGCTCCTTGGCCTTTTTCTCGGCTTCACCCAGCATCTCCGACAAGTTGGTCAACTGTTCGCGCAGCGCCGTAACTTGTTTGTTCAGCATGGCAACCTGGGCGCGGGCGCTGTCCGAAATCCTGCGTTCCTTAAAAACGGTGGCTTCGGAGTCTTTCAGATTTGCGGACAAATTGGTGACCTTGCTCTCCAATTCCTCCTTCAGCGCCGTCAACACCGCCACATCCTCGCTCAGCGCATTTACCTTGGCGACCTGAAGCTGGATCTTCTCCTTGTCCGCTTCAATGGTCTTAAAAGCCTCCGCCAGCCTACCGTCCAATTGTTTCGCCTTTTCCTCGGCGGCCTCGGAGCGGATGGTCTGGGTCTGCACGGCGGCGTTGAGGTCGTCGCGTTTGACGATTGAAGCTTGCAGTTCTTCCGTCAGTAGCGCCACGTTCAGGCGCATGTCTTCGTTAGCCATGCGTTCCATGGCCAAGAGGTCGGCCAGTTCGCCGATCTGGCTTTGCGCCCTTAGCAGTTCCGTGTCCTTTCCCGTCATCTTCTCTCTGAGAAAGGCTTGGGCCAGGACGAAGACCATGAGGAGGAAAATCAATACCAACAATAGGGTCGCCAGGGCGTCGACGAACCCAGGCCAGATGTTGGTGCTTCGTTGCGCTCGACGGGCGAGAGTGGTCATGCCCGTCGGTCAGCTTTTGGATTTTTCGGCGATGGCGGCGAGGGTGCGGGCCAGCAGTTTGATCTCGCTCCGTATCTGCTGGATGATCTCGTCGCGGCCTGTATTCAATTCCTCGAGCAGCCGGGCCATGTAAATGTCGAGATTGCGAATGTGGGCGCGCGTCGATTCATCCAGGCTATTGGTGGCCACGGCGCGCTTGCCGGCGCTGCTTTCGGCAAGCTGGAGGAGGACGGGTTTGAGTTCAATTTGGCTTTCCGACAGCTTCACCATCAGCGCCTGCTCGGTACGCATGTGATCGGTGAGGATACCCACTTTTTCGCTCAGCGCCATCAGGTGGTTGTTGGCGGAAATGCGGCTTTCCTCGCCGCGGACGAGGACCCGTTGCAGGTTTTCCAGGCTTTCCGCCGTCTGCTCCAGGAGGGCCTGGACGTAGACCGGTATCGGCTGGTCGCCGTCGCTGGAGAGGGCGCCCGAGGAAAGACGGGTGAGGCTTGACAGCCAATCCTCGAGGTCGTTGTAAAAGCGGTTCTGGGCTTGCCCCGCCTGCAAATCCAAAAAGCCGAGAACCAGGGACCCCGCCAGTCCGAAAAGCGACGATGAGAATGCCGTTCCCATGCCGTCAAGCGGCATTTCCAGGCCGCTCAGGAGGTCGCTGAAGACGTTCGCCGCGTCGCCGCCGCCGACCGCCAGTCCGCCGATGACGTCGCGGATGGAGGACACCGTCGCAAGAAGCCCCCAGAAGGTTCCCAACAGGCCCAGGAAAATCAGCAACCCGATGGTGTAGCGCGACAGGTCGCGGGATTCATCCAGCCGTGAGTAAATACCGTCGAGGAGCGAGCGCATGGAATGGGCTGAAAGGCTGAGGCGGCCCTTGCGTTCGCCCAGCATGGTCGCCATCGGCGCCAGCAGCCGGGGCGTTGCTTGCTGGGAGAGCGCCGCATGGTCCTGGCGGAAACCCTCGATCCACGCCACCTCGGGGTAAAGCATCATGACCTGACGGAAGTTGTAGAGGATGCCGAGCAGAAAAACGCCCAGAATCGGGCCGTTGAGGTAGGCGTTGGCCAGGAGGGCCGTCCCCAGCTGCTGGTACAAAATGCCGGACACGATCGCAACCGCGGCCAAAAAAAGGATCATCCGGACGAGAAAACGCCGCGGCTGATTCATGATATGGGAAATCTCCAGTGAATGGGTTCTATCGCTAAACGGAACGGGCCTTACCGTTCGGTAATGCTCACGTCGACTCGGTTGACGGGTTTATCCTCCGTTTTATTTCCTAGCGCGCGTACGTCTATGCGGGTGCTTCGGATGCCGTTCTCGATCATGAAGGTACGCACCGACAGGGCGCGCGAAAGCGACAACCGCCTGGCCCGACTTGAAGAAACAGACTTTCCTCCAGCGTAAGCCCTAAGCTGTAAACGCAAGTTCCTATCCTTTTTTAACCCCTCCGCCAAAGCTTTAAGTCGTTCCTTCGCCTTCGCCGGTAGTTTCGATGCCGTGGGCTTGAATTCCACATACAAGGCCTTGCCTAACTTCAGAAGCGAAGCGGCGGCCGGCAACGAAGCCTGTTGTTGAAGGTCTGGCCGCGTCTTGGGCGCCTTGGCGGCTTTGGGTGTCACCGCTTGCGCAACCGGCGGCGGCGGCGCCGACGGCGGCGGTGGCGTTTTTAGTATTTTGGGTTTTGTTTTGGCGATTTTTTGTGGTGGCGAAGGAGGCGGCAGAGGCAATAATTTTTTTAGCTCTTTTATTTTCTTTGCCACGGCCGGTTTGGTTTTTTTCAGTGGTTCGGTGCGGACCTTCTCGACCGGAATGGCCGGCGGTGGTGGCGCTTTTGGTATTTTAAGTTCTATTTTCGCAATCTTTTGTGGTAGTGGCGGCGGCGGCGCTTTTGGTATTTTAAGTTCTGTTTCCGCGGTCTTTTGTGGTAGTGGCTGCGGCGGCACTTTTGGTATTTTAAGTTCTGTTTTCGCAATCTTTAGTGGTGGTAGTGGCGGCGGCGCTGAAACGCTTTTTGGCATGGCCGGGGGTTTCGGCTCCTTGACGGTCCGGGCTGGTGGGGCTGTCATCTTTGTCAGACGGCGTTTCTCGGCTTTTTTCCAGGCGCCGGGTGAAACCGTTTCAGGAGCAGATCGGACGTGCAAGGTCGAAACAGGAAATTTCGATCCCGGCACCAATAAGCGGCGGAACCCGGTAATCGGCGGAAAATCCCTGGGTTCGGCCGCGAAACCGCCGTCTTCGAGGACGCTGAGATCCACCGTGACATTGGCGTCGCTGAACTCCATCTGGGCTCGCGCCTCGGTCATGAAGGCCGTGGCAATCAAGGCTGGCGCAATACCCACGAAAGCCAAACGGATAAGATTTCGCGGGGTTCTCATGGATGTCTCCGGCTCCCTAAAGGCGATTCACAAAACCCATTTGTGGGCCGTTCGATTCACCATAGCCAAGGGGAGGGGTGGCGCACAACAGGTTTCCGGTTGCCGTTGGTCCCTTTCCTCAGGGTTTTCCGGCCGCCGTTTGGCGCAGGGCTTTTCCCAGGAGCGCATGCAATTGGCTGTTGGTGGCGAGAATGTCACCGCTTGTCATCATGTCTTTGCCGCCGCCGATTTCACTGACGAAACCGCCGGCTTCACGCACCAGGGCAATGCCTGCCGCTATGTCCCAGACTTTGAGTCCGGTTTCCCAGTAGCCATCGTAACGCCCGGCGGCGACATAGGCCAGATCGAGCGCCGCCGACCCGAAACGCCTGACACCGGCCGATAGCCCCATCACCGCCTGCAATTGCCGCAAAAACCGGGCATGATCGCCAGCGCCTTTAAAAGGAATGCCGGTGGCGAAAAGCGATTCGTCCGGACGGTGGCGGGAGGACACCCTGATCCGGTGACCGTTCAAATGGGCGCCTTGCCCTTTTTCCGCCCAAAACATTTCATCGTGTACGGGCTCGTAAATAACGCCGGCGAAGGGTTCTCCATCCCGTTCCAAGGCGATGGAGATGGCAAAGTGGGGAATGCCGTGAAGGTAATTGCTTGTTCCGTCCAGTGGATCGATGATCCAGCGGTTCGATGTGTCGGTGCCGGCAATCGCTCCCCCTTCCTCGGCAAGAAACCCGTAACCCGGCCGTGCCTTGCCGAGTTCGCGCAGCAAGGTTTTCTCGGCGGTCTTGTCGGCGGTGCTGACGAAATCGGCGGGGCCTTTTCTCGATACCTGCAGATGTTCCACCTCGCCGAAGTCGCGGACCAGCTTACGCGCCGCCTTTTGCGCCGCGCCGCACATCACGTTGATCAGGGCGGAACGGAGATGGGTCATGAGGATCCGTTCTCAATCCTTGGCTCGTTCCACATAGGAGCCATCGACGGTATTGACGACAATTCGCGTGCCGGCGGCGATGTGAGGCGGCACCATGGTCTTGGCGCCGTTCTCAAGGACGGCGGGCTTATAAGACGAGGACGCCGTTTGCCCTTTGACCACGGCGTCGGCCCCGACGACTTCCAGGACCACCGTATCGGGTAACCGCAAGCCGATGGCCGCGCCTTCGTAAAATTCGATAGTCACCGTCATGTTTTCCTTCATGAAACGAATCTGATCGCCGCCGATCAGATTTCCACCCAGCGTCACTTGCTCATAAGTCTCGTTGTCCATGAAAGTGTGCATGTCACCGTCTGAATAGAGGTACTGGAAAAGCTTCTGATCCAGACGCGCCCGTTCCACCGTTGCCGAGGAACGGAAACGCTCGTTGAGCTTGGTTCCGTCACGAAGATCCTTGAGCTCCACCTGCAAATAGGCTCCGCCTTTTCCTGGTTGGGTGTGCTGGATCTTGACCACCCGCCAAAGGCGATTCTGATGTTCGATCACCATCCCGGGACGGACGGCGTTTCCGTTGATTTTCATAACCTTAACCGTAGTCGGAAGGTATCTTGAAAAGTCGAGGCGCGGAACCTAACAGGTTGGTTTACGAGAAGCAACGAGGAGATGGGATCGACTTTCCGCCGCTTCCGAAAACACCCTGTTGAACGCCTTCACCGCTTGCGCCGGGCCGTCCGGGTGATTCCAAACGCCGCCGGCAACGGCGAGAAAATCGGCGCCGGCCTCTATCAGCGGTGCGGAGTTGCCGGGGGTAATCCCGCCGATGGCTACCGAGGGCACGGTCGTCAATTCGTTCCACCATTCGAGAATCCCCGGATCGGCTCGGGTCTTCGGCTCCTTGGTCGCGCTCGGAAAGAAGGCGCCGAAAGCCACGTAGTCGGCGCCTTTCTCGGCCGCCTCGATGGCCAAGTGGCGGGAGTTGTGACAGGTGACGCCGACGATGGCGCCCTCGCCGGCGGCTTGGCGGGCGGCGGCGAGGGTGCCGTCCTTTTGACCGATGTGGACGCCGTCGCAGCCCAATTCGGCGGCCAGGCTGGGGAAATCGTTGAGGATGAAGGCGACGTCGCGTTGCTGAACGACCGGGCGGAGGATGCCGGCGGCGTGGCGGACGGCGTCGGTCTCCACCCCCTTGAGGCGCAGTTGAACGCAGGCCACGTCGCCGGCGTCCAGGGCCGAAGCCAGGACATCGGCGAACGCCGCCGGGTCCATGCCTGGCGGCGTGATCAGATAGAGCCGGCAACTTCCGGAGGTCAATTTTTCTACCTTTTACCTTGGCTTCAACGAATCCGGACGCTGATCGGCGGCCGCCAACCAAGCGCGGCAGGCGGCCAAGGGATCGGAGCTGTCGATAAGGTCGAGCGCCGGCGTCTCGTCCGTCAAGATAATGGCGCCCCGCTGGGCGGCGATATCGGCAAGGCGGGCTCCGACATCGGCGCCGACATCGACCCGCACCGCCTTGATGCCGTGGCGCAACGCTCCCAGAACCAAACCTGGATCATCGCCGCAATCAAGGACCGCCTTATGGCTGACACCGGGATGACAGCGGGACGCCCCATTGATCATGTCGCGAAAAACGGCGGCGCCAAGATAAGCGGCGGCGCCAGGGGCGCTGATCAAGGTGACGGCGACAGCCAACTCGCCGGCCACTTTCAGCGCCGCCTTGGCTTGCTCTAGATTGTGGACGATAATCCGGGGCGCACCCATGCGATTCACGTGAAAGCGGGTTCACCAATGGCGAAGCGGGGTCCGGAACCCCGTCCCGCGTTGAAGTCCTTACCGGCGCCCTCCCGGCGGCTTACATCAGCCGGTATTGTGCATGGCGGCGGCAACGTCGGCCATGCGGTTGGCAAAGCCCCACTCGTTATCGTACCACGACAGGATGCGCACGAAATTGCCCTGTATAACCCGCGTCTGGGGCAGGTCAACCGTGGAACTATAGGAATTGTGATTGAAGTCTATGGACACCATCGGCTCCTCGTTGGTGGCCATAACTCCTTGCAGGCGGCGGTTCGTGGAAGCTGTTTTAATGATCTCGTTGACTTCTTCCGCCGAAGTGTTTCTGGCGGCGGTGAAGGTGAGGTCAACGAGGGAAACGTTCAGGGTCGGCACCCGGATCGCATAGCCGTCCAGCTTACCCGCCAGTTCCGGCAGCACATCGCCGATGGCTTTTGCGGCGCCGGTGGTGGCGGGGATCAAGGATGCCGAGGCGGCGCGCGCCCGCTGCAGGTCGCCATGCAGGGTGTCGACCATCCGCTGGTCGCCGGTTGAAGCATGCACCGTGGTCATGAAACCCTTTTCGATTCCCAGGGACTTGTGGAGGACATCAGCCACCGGGGCCAGGCAATTGGTCGTGCAGGAAGCGTTGGAAACCACAAGGTGATTGTTGTTCAGCTTGTCGTCGTTGACGCCGTAGACGACGGTCAAGTCGGCGTTCTTTGTCGGCGCCGAGACCAGCACTTTCCTGGCGCCGGCCTCGAGGTGCATGGCCGACTTTTCACGGCTGGTGAAAAGGCCTGTGCACTCCATGGTCACGTCGACCTTGAGTTCTCCCCAAGGCAATTTGGTGGGATCGCGCTCGGCGGTCACCGTGATGTCGCCCTGGCCGACATTGATGGTGTCGCCCTTGACCCCGACTTTGAACGGCGACTTGCCGTGCACCGAATCATATCTGAGCAGATGTGCATTGGCTTCCACCGAGCCGAGGTCGTTGATGCCGACCACCTGGATGTCCCCACGCTTGGACTCGATAATCGCCCTTAGGGCCAAACGGCCGATCCGGCCAAAACCATTGATGGCAACGCGAACCGTCATTGCATCCTCCGCAAAAATAAAAAACCAAAAGTTAAAGCGAAATGAAAAAAACCGCTCTTCCCCACCTTCCCCTCACTAGCACGGACGGATAAAGCAACATAATACCCCGCCGGGGGGGAATCCACATACCCATTTGGGTGGTAGGCGGGTTTTCGAAAATGGAGTCGATGGAGTTTTTGGGCGGTTGACGCCTTTGCGGAGACAAGCATATTCTGCCACCGCCCTCGGACGAAACATCCGATGGAAGGTCTGTGGTCCTTGACGACGTCAGAAATCAAAAAAGCGGGACAAGTGGAACGGGCGCGCCAGCACCTCGATCAGGCTGTCGCTCGCTTGGAGGCGGCGGTCGACAAGCGCAAGAAATCCGGCGAATCCGGCGAATCCGGCGACCGGCTGGCCGAGGAGATGGAGATGGCGCGTTCGGCAAACGCGGCGATGAAAAAAAATAACGATTCCATGTCGATCCACCTGGATGGCGCCATCAATCGTCTGAAGGCGGTTTTGGAAAATTGAAGATTTGATTCATGGCGCAGGTTTCGCTGACCATTAACGGCCGCAAATATCAGATTGCTTGCGATGACGGCCAGGAAGCCCATTTATCGCGGCTGGGCGCCTATGTCGACAAAAGGGTCGGCGAACTGGCGGCGGCGGTTGGTCAAATCGGCGATGCCCGTTTGCTGGTTATGGTCAGCCTTTTGGTTGCCGACGAGCTGTCGGATGCCTATGCCAAGATGGAGGTTTTGCGCACCGCCGACAAAGAGGCGGCGGCCCGCCTGGAAGCCGAGGAAACCCTCGGCGCCAACATCGAGCAGCTGGCCCTGCGCATCGAGAGTATTGCGGAAGCCTTGGAACAGCCTTAAACTCTATCCAGGACGGTCGCTGCCAGGTGCGTTAACCGGAAAATTCCTGGGGCCAATATTTTTTTCTCGGGAGCTGTCCCTGCCGGGCTCGTGGGCTCGGTATATGGCGCCCACCTGCATATGCAGGCCACAGAGAATAGAATGGACAACGGCCACCGCGGCGCCGTCCCTTTCAAATTTCATCCCCATCCATTATATCCATTGCTTTTCCACGCGGACTTTCCGGCTATCGGTTGCCGGTCCGCTTGCCGATAACAGGACGATCCATGACCGCCGCCATGGTGGCCACGACGGGTGACAGGGGGAAGGTGGCCAAATAGGGATGGATGGCAAGCCATGAAAATCCTGGCTTGCGGAGATGTTGTCGGCCGCTCCGGCCGCAAGGTCTTCGTTGACAACATCGCTGATCTGCGCCGCCGGTTGGCTCTGGATTTCGTGGTTGTTAACGGCGAGAACGCCGCCCATGGCTTTGGCATCACCGAACAGATCTGCAACTCGTTTTACGAAGCCGGGGCCGATGTCATCACCACCGGCAACCACGTTTGGAACCGGCGCGAGATTTTGAGCTTCCTCGACGGCGATTCCCGTCTCTTGAGGCCCATGAACTATCCTAAAGGGACGCCGGGAAGAGGGACGGGCGTTTTCACCACCGCCAAGGGGAGCAAGGTTTTGGTGATCCATCCCATGGGCCGTTTGTTCATGGATTCTCTCGACGATCCTTTCGCCGCCGTCGAAGCCGAGCTGACGCGCCACCGGCTTGGCGTCACCGTGGACTGCATCATCGTCGATATCCACGCCGAAGCGACGAGCGAGAAAATGGCCATGGGTCACAAGCTGGACGGGCGGGTTTCACTGGTCGTTGGCAGTCACACCCACGTTCCCACCGCCGATGCCATGATTCTCCCCGGCGGCACCGCCTATCAGACCGATATGGGGATGTGCGGCGATTTCGATTCCGTCATCGGCATGGTCAAGGAAACGGCGGTGGCGCGTTTTACCAGCAAGCTGCCGATGTATCGTCTACAGCCGTCGGCGGGCGAGGCCACCTTGTGCGCGTTGTTTGTGGAAACAGACGACGAAACCGGCCTGGCCCACCGCGTCGGCCCATTGCGTCTCGGCGGTTGCCTTTCCGAGCAATGGCCGCCGTGACCGCGGGCCGAGGCGATCTTTTGCCGGCGCCCCAATCCTGCCATATTGCTTTGCTAACCGCTTTCGCGATATTTATGCCTTTGAACTCTATATATGGTATAGATTCAGGTTATTACCTACATCATATTTCTTAACAGGCAAATTATCGGAACATGGCCGGCCATTCCCAATTCAAAAACATCATGCACCGGAAGGGCGCCCAAGACAGCAAGCGCGCCAAAGTTTTCACCAAGCTGATCCGGGAATTAACCGTCGCCGCCAAATCGGGTTTGCCAGATCCGGACATGAATCCGCGATTGCGCTCGGCGATCGCTTCCGCCAAGGCGGCCAACATGCCCAAGGGAACCATGGAGCGCGCCATCAAACGCGGTGCCGGCGCCGGAGACGAGGCCGACTTCGTGGAAGTGCGTTACGAAGGTTACGGCCCCGGCGGCGTTGCCATGATCATCGAAACGCTCACCGACAACCGCAACCGCACCGCCGCCGAGATCCGCTCGGCTTTCAGCAAGCATGGCGGCAATCTGGGCGAATCGGGCAGCGTCAGTTTTCTCTTCGAGCGCATCGGCCTGATCGGCTTCAAGGCCGAGGCGAGCAATACCGAGAGCATGTTCGAGGCCGCTATCGAGGCCGGCGCCGAGGATATCGAATCCGGCGAGGCCGGGCACGAGATCATCTGCGCGCCGGATGATCTCAACGCCGTGCGTGATGCCCTCGAAGCGAAATTCGGCGCCGCCGCGGCGGCGCATCTGGACTGGAAACCGCGGGACATGGTGCCGGTGGACGAAGAGATGGCCGGCGCCCTTTTCAAGTTTTTGAACATTCTCGATGACAACGAAGACGTACAACGGGTGGTCGCCAACTTCGACGTCTCCGAGGATGTGATGGAGCGTCTGGGCGGTTGAGTCATACCATGGACGAGGCCATGACGAGATGAGAATTCTTGGACTGGATCCGGGTTTGCGCAATACCGGCTGGGGCGTCGTCGAGGCCAATGACAATCGTCTCCGCCACGTCGCCAACGGCGTTATCGGCAGCGACGCCGGCCAGGATCTCGCCCAAAGACTGATGCAGTTGCACGAAGGTCTGGCCGTGGCAATCGCCCAATACTCTCCCGACGAGGCAGCGGTGGAGAAGACCTTCGTTAATCGCAATCCCGTCTCCACCCTGAAACTGGGACAGGCGCGGGGCGTCGCCCTTCTGGTTGCCGCCCAGGGCGGGCTGAGCGTCGCCGAATATTCGCCCAACCTAGTTAAGAAAGCCGTGGTCGGCACCGGTCACGCCGCCAAAAAACAAGTTCAGATGATGGTGCGGATGCTGCTGCCGGGATGCGTCATCGCCAACGCCGACGCGGCGGACGCCCTCGCCGTCGCCATCTGCCACGTCCATCACCGGGAAACCGCCCTCATGATCGCCAAGGCGGAATCCCATTATCAAGCCGCGGTGGCCAACCGATGATCGCCAAGCTCTCGGGCCTTGTCGATTCCTTGGGCGGGGACTGGGCCGTCGTTGACGTATCCGGCGTTGGTTACCTGGTCTTCTGTTCCGGCCGTTGCCTGAACCGGCTTACCGTCGGGGAGGCGGCAAGCTTGCTCATCGACACCCATGTCCGCGAGGATCACATCCATCTCTATGGTTTCATCGATACGGCTGAGCGCGATTGGTTTCGTTCGTTGACCGCGGTGCAGGGCGTCGGAGCGAAAGCGGGGCTGGCGATCCTCGGCGTGTTGGATACCGGTGAGTTGTCACAAGCGGTGATGGCGGAGGATCGGAACGCTCTTTGCCGGGCCGCCGGCGTCGGACCGAAACTGGCGACCAGGATCTTAAGCGAGCTCAAGGGCAAGGTCGGCGATATTGCCTTCGGCGCCGGCGCTTTCGCCGCCCCCGCGGCCGGCGGCGAAAGCGGCGCGGCGGCCGATGCGGTTTCCGCTCTGGTCAATCTCGGTTACAACCCTTCGCAAGCGCTGGCGGCGGTTTCGCGGGCCGTCGGCAAACTGAAACCCGAGGCCGGCGTGGAAGCCTTGATCCGAGGCGGGTTGTTGGAATTGGGGCCGCGGGAATATAGCCGATGACAGACAACCCCGGCACCGCGTCCGAGCAACCGGGCGGCCGCCTCGTCGCAAGAGAAGAACGCAAGGACGATCATCCCGATGCCAGGCTGCGCCCCACTCGCATCGCCGATTTCATAGGCCAGCGTCAAGTCTGCGACAATTTACGGGTGTTCATCGGGGCGGCGCGGGTCCGCGGCGAAGCCCTCGACCATGTGTTGTTTCACGGACCGCCGGGCCTGGGCAAGACGACGCTGGCGCAGATCGTCGCCCGCGAACTCGGAGTGGGTTTTCGCGCCACCTCCGGCCCGGTCCTCGTCAAGGCCGGGGATTTGGCGGCGATCCTGACCAACCTGCAACCCAGGGACGTTCTTTTCATCGACGAAATTCACCGCCTCAATCCGGCCGTCGAGGAAACCCTCTATCCGGCCCTGGAAGACTTCCAACTCGATCTGATCATTGGCGAGGGGCCGGCGGCCAGGTCCGTGCGTATCGACCTGCCGCCTTTTACCCTGATCGGCGCGACAACGCGCTCCGGGCTGATCACGACGCCTCTACGCGAGCGCTTTGGAATTCACTTGCGGGTGGTCTTTTACTCGGCCGGGGAGTTGGGGCAGATCGTCGGCCGCAACGCCGGCCTCCTGGATTTCAATTTAACCGCCAACGGCGTCGGCGAAATCTCCCGCCGCTCGCGCGGCACTCCGCGGATAGCCTGCCGGCTGCTCCGAAGAGTGCGCGATTTCGCCGCCTTCGACGGCACCAACAAAATGGATGAAACCGCCGTCGATAAGGCCCTCAAGCGGCTGGAAGTGGACAAGTCGGGCCTTGACGCCATGGACCGGCGCTACTTGCGTTGCATCGCCGAGAACTACGGTGGCGGGCCGGTCGGAGTCGAGACCCTGGCGGCGGCGCTGTCGGAACAGCGCGATACCATCGAGGAAGTGATCGAACCCTACTTGATTCAACAAGGTTTTCTGATGCGAACGCCACGCGGCCGCGCCCTGTCGGAGCAAGCATACCGTCACCTCGTAATGCGGCCGCCGAAAGGGTCGCAGATGGACCTCGATGTCGAGGCCGCGAATGACTGAGGCTTTGCCTAGTGGCCTGTATCATCTAAATTGCACCCCTACGACGACGTCCGGAAGCCTCGCAACGCCGCCCTTCGGGTCGCTTTTCCCGTCCCCTC